>JBOGOW010000145.1:0-8376 GCA_050748285.1 Pyrinomonadaceae bacterium | reverse complement strand
GGATGACAATGTCGAAAAGATCAAACTGTTTTCCGCTATCGGCGCTTTGTCAGAGGTTTTTGTTTCGACCGGCGACAGCAATAAGTTGATTCAGTTTATGAACGAGAACGAGCGGCTCTTGCGCGAGGTCTATGATGCGGAACCTGAAAATCTTGAACAATTGCACCGTTTAGCCCAATTTCTAGGCGGAATGGCCGAAAATTACAAAGCACTCGAATACAACGCGGAGTATCGGAAATATTTGCAGGAAAGCGCTGCACTGACTGAAGAAGAAATCCGCCGCTATGAATCAACTGAACTGACCGCGACCCAGATGCAGGACTATGCATATTCCGCTTCGTCAAAAGCGCAGAACCTAAACGAACTAGGACAGATTGACGAGGCTTTGGCACTTCACGAAAGGTCGGCGGAGATAGCGAAACGAGCCTTTGAAATGGCTCCGAGTTTGGAGCTTGCTTTCAATCTGACGGTTCGTGCGCGGCGCTATCAGGCCGACATCTATCGTCAAAGAAATGAATTTGCAAAAGCGTTGGAGATGTATAGGATTTCGTTAGATCGAATCGAAAGCGAAATTGAAAATGCTCATTTTGAGACGCAAAAACTAAAGCAGGCGAAGGATATTTATCGGATTCGAATTTCGTTAATGCTTGAAAAAACGGGAGATAGGAAACAGGCTGCAGAATTGATGAAAAGAGCGTACAGCGATTATCTGAATAGGGTCGTTGCGGAAAAAGACGATTCGACAAAGGTGCTGTTCTTTTTCGAAGCGCTCCCGGATGTTGCCCAGTATTATTTGATATCAAATCAAATAGAAAAAGCTGTCGAGGTTTGGGAAGATCACATCTCACGTTTGAAATATTTCCTGGACAAAAATCCGGACGACCTCGCGTATGTTATCTATTCGGCCGAGGCTCAAAAGCGCATCGGCGATATTTATTGCGGATACAACCAAGAAACAAAAACCTTCGGATTAGCGGACAAAGCCCGAATTACAAAAGGAAAAAATGCCTACGCAAAAGGGATCGCTGGTTACGAAAAAGCTCAAGAGCTTAGAGCACCGACGCAAGCAGAAAAGAACGTTCTTACGGAAATACGTGAGCGGTTAAGAAGTTTATAGCTAACGTTTTAATCTGCACTACGGCTCACGATAACCAATTCCGGTTTCATTGCTTCTATGGAAATCTGACGGGCGACTTCTTCGGCGACATTTCGAAATGCTGCCGACTGTTCGGAATCGGGTGCGAGAACAACGACCGGAACGCCGCGGTCGCCGCCTTCGCGAACTTCGAATCCGATAGGAACTTGCCCAAGGAAATTCAGTCCGTATTCGTCCGCCAATTTTTGACCGCCGCCTTTGCCGAATATCTCGTATTTATTACCGGTGTCCGGTGCGATGAAATACGACATATTTTCGATCACGCCGAGAACGGGCACATTCACGGTCTCAAACATTTTCACCGCACGCCGCACATCCGCAAGCGAAACTTCCTGCGGCGTGGTTACAAGAACCGCTCCCTGCACCGGCACAAGCTGTGCGAGTGAAAGCTGAACATCGCCGGTTCCCGGCGGCATATCGACTATCAAATAATCAAGCTCGCCCCAACTGACATCGCTCAGAAATTGCCGCACGACGCCGTGAAGCATCGGGCCGCGAAGTATCATCGGCTTATCGGGCGGCACGAGAACCGCCATCGAGATCATGCAGATGCCGTGTGCTTTAATCGGGATGAGTTTGCCATCTGCGATTTCCGGCTGATCGTAACCGGTGCCGAGCATCATTGGAATATTCGGGCCGTAAACGTCGGCGTCCATAATGCCGACTTTCGCGCCTTGTGCCGCAAGCGCGACAGCAAGGTTGACGGCAACCGTCGATTTGCCGACGCCGCCTTTGCCGCTCGACACCGCGATGATATTTTTCACTCCGGGAATCGCGACATTGTTTGCAATGCCGCGACCTTGCGGCACCTCGGCGTCCATAGTCACTTTTACGTTCGTCACACCTTCAAGCCCGCGGACGATCTCAGTCGCCTCGGCTTCCATCTGCTCTTTCACAGGGCAGGCCGGCGTTGTAAGAACTATTCGAAAAGATATGCCGCCGCCGCTAATGGCGACGTCGCGAACAAAACCCAGGGTCACGATGTCCTTGCCCAGGTCGGGGTCGATTATCCGGGCAAGCGATTCGAGGATTACAGCTTCTGTTAGTTGGCTCATTGGGTATTAGTTAAATTGTGATTCTACCAAATCACGACAGTGTTAAGAAACCCTGGCTGACTGCGTGTTTCGTTTCAGAAAGGAAGTCACGTGTTTCTGCGAAACAACTGAAACATCTGAAACACAAGAAACACCTGAAACAACTGAAACAACTGAAACATTTTGACCCGGAGCCAAAAACACAATGTTTGTTCAATTGTTTGCGAGCCCGACTTGAACAGCCTTGAACAAAAAGCGGCTTTTTTTGCATTCTTATCCGGGATATCAAAGATCTTGGCCGAAAAAAACCACTCGCGACCCGACCGAATTATCCAATAACGACGACCGCCGGACAATAGCAAATTGCGCGATTTATGCAATGTGTGAAGAAAGGAATGATTTTCAAGGTTTGCGCGAAATGCGCGCTTTTCCGCTCGCGGTCGTCGGATTTGCTTTGGTTAGAGCGTGTGAGAACATTGGAATAGCAATGGATATTGATATTTACAACAAAATTCGGTCTGGCGGCACGGGCTATATTGAAATGCCTCGAGGGCTGATCGCGGTTTGGGGCAAGGAAGCGGCGCAGTTTCTGGACGGTCTGATCACGAACGATGTGAAAACGCTCGAAGACGGAGCGCAGATGCTTGCGGCATTTCCGAACGCGCAAGGTAGGCTGCTTGCGGTTGTTCGCGTTCTGCGGCAAGGCAAGCGTTTTTTATTTGAAACCGAAGCAGCGACCCGCGAAAAAATTTTTAATAATTTATTTCGATTTACGTTTGCAGGCGATTTTTTTGTTGAAGACATTTCGGAGCATTACGCTTATTTCGAGTTGTTTGGTGACGGAGCTGAGCCCTTACTGACGTGCGGGCTACTGACACGGTCAGACCCGCAGTCGTCTGCATCGAACATTTTATTCACATCGGCCGTATCGAATGACTATTTCATCGCGACCAATTCCGCCGCTGCGTTTCGCGATGAGTTGATCTCGAATGACGCAATTGAAATCTCAGATGACTTTTACGAAACCCTTCGAATTGAGAATGGCGTACCAAAATTCGGCGTCGATATGGATGAAACGACAATCGTCCCCGAGCTCGGTATCGACGGCCTGATCTCATACAACAAAGGCTGCTACATCGGTCAAGAAATAATTGCCCGCATCCACTTCCGCGGCCACGTCGCGAAGCAGCTTACAGGATTAGTGCATGACGGAACGCGGACATTCCTGTCCGCAATGGGTCAAGATGCGGACAGGAATGTCAGCGTTCCTTCGGATCTGACAACCACCGACGGCAAAAACGCTGGTCGAATTACATCGGCAATTTATTCACCAAAGCTTGCGAAAACGATCGCGCTTGCATATGTGCGTTATGATTATCTTGCCGAGGGAACAATGCTTCAATCGGGCGAGGTTTGTCTGAAAGTTAATTCACTGCCTTTTCTATGAGTAAGGTTTTATATCTAAACTTGAATTGGTTTGGCAGGCACTCGCATATGTTGCTGTCATTTCTTTTGGTTGTGACGATTTTTGTTGCTTCGGTCTCATCACAGAGCAGCGCATCCGATCAACCGATTAAGAAAGCGCGTCTCACGAATACATTTGTCCTGATAACATTTGAACACCTCCGTGCTCTGATTGATTCTGACTTGCAGGAGATAAACCAAAACAACAAACATGAAAAACTTTATTTCATCAACTGGGGTTCGTTCAGTGAAGTATTCAGCCGAAAAAAGGCGATTCGACATGCTGTGCAACTCGGCAATTATGACCTTTCACTTGTTGAAATGGTGCGGGCCGGAAGCATCAGTCCGCAAAAGACTGAAATGTGGATAGTCCCCGTGGGCGCCGAACCGCCAAAGATCGAACCCGAGGCTTATGTAGCGATGGAGTTCGGAAGGGTTTACAAATCTACTGCCGTAATGCGTAATAAGCAGTTTTTTGCAGAAATGGCCAATAACCCAAATTATCAAGCATATATAATCAATTATGGTACGCCGAAGCAGATCGCTTTGCGTGAGAAATGGATTACAGAACAGATTTTTTTTCGAGATTTTGACCGCTCGCGTATTACGCTCGTAAGAGGAGGAAAAGGACGCCAGCGAACGGTTATGTGGCTTGTACCGCCGGGAGCAGCAAATCCAGCTGTTTAAACCCGGATTGTGCGGTTAGAAAACTTTTTGGCGTGCGCCTGTCAAATCTTTAGTTAGAAAAGAGCTAAGAGCTGCCAGCTTAGAGCTTTCAGCCGTTTTTCCGCCGAAAAGTCGCGGTTCCAAGGTTTATCCGATAGTAGAATGTTCCAATGAGTAATCCGGGTTAAAAAAGATGATATGTCGCTTGATAACCTCGCCGCTTGAAGCTGCGAAACACGCAATTGCGGTCAGAAATCTTCCATTTACTTAAGGAATGGGTTAAAATCCTTCTGCATAATAGGAGCAGCGATGCCGACAACGATTGAGACAGCGGAAAATATTCAAACATTCAGAATGCCGGGCGGTGAATTGGAAATTGCAGCACCTGAACCTTTCTTTTTTGTTGTAAAGCTGGGCGAGCGAAAATTTTCCGATCAGGAATTGCTGTCCATAGACGCGGCCAACGACCATCTTCGCATCGAAACAAACTCAGACGGAGATTTTGAGATTATGCCCCCTCCATTTCCTGACACGAGCAGAAGAAACTGGGATCTGAATCTACAATTAGGCAATTGGGCTGTTAAGGATGACAGCGGAATTTGTTTTGAATCTTCCGCGAAATTTACTTTGCCCAACGGAGCAAAGCGGATGCCCGACGCCGCGTGGATATTGAAAGAGCGATATTTCTCACTTCCGAAAGTGGAACGTGAACAGCGGTTTACCGAAATCAGCCCGGATTTTGTGATTGAGCTTCGTTCGAAATCCGACCGGCTGCGAAATCTGCGGAACAAGATGCGGGAGTATATCGACAACGACGTCAGGCTCGGCTGGCTGATAGATACGGACGAAAAGCGTGTGTATATTTATCGAGCAAACGGTTCAATCGAGATTTTGGAAAACGCGGAAAAAGTTTCGGGAGAGGATGTGCTGCCCGGTTTTGAACTTGATCTAACGGAGATTTGGTGACGCTTCGTTTTGAATAGAACGGTTAATAAGGTTCGCGTTCGTTGCGAGCCTTTTTGCATAAAATCGCCGAAATTAATATGGAAGAACTCGACATCGATCTGCCGAATGCCAAGTTGGCTTATACGATCATCAATGCGCTGCTTGACGGGCACGAGGCGCTGAGCGATCTGCTTGTCGTGATGTCGCACGCGCTTGATGAGGACACATTGAAGGCGTTGACGATGACAGGCGAATGGCAGAAGTATATGGAATCGAAAAGGGAACTTGAAAATACGAAAACGCAGATCGAGAGATTTACGGAAGCGCTTAAGGAAATGAATAATTGACAATGGATAATGGACAATCGAAAGAAAATGTTCTCAAGGAGAAATCGTACGGGTTTGCACTGAGAATTGTTCGGCTTTATAAGCATTTGTGTGAACGTAATAAGGAATACGTGTTGTCCAAGCAGATTTTAAGGTCAGGAACGTCAATCGGCGCAAATATCGCTGAAGCCAACCAAGCTCAGTCGAAACCTGATTTCGTTCACAAATTATCGATTTCTTTAAAAGAAGCCGTCGAAACTGAGTATTGGCTAAATCTGCTAAATGATGCTGACTATCTGACTGATTCTCAGTTCGAATCGTTAATAGGCGACTGCAGAGAATTAATTCGCATACTTACTTCGTCCATAAAAACCGCGAAAGGGGGCAAGAAGTAAATTGTCCACTATCCACTATCCATTATCCATTGAAAGAATCTTTGATCTTGTTATCATCGGTGCCGGACCGGCGGGGATTTCGGCGGCGTATGAGGCTAAGAAAGCGGGCCTCGAATACGTTGTGATCGAGAAAGGTTTGATCGCGAATACGGTCTATCAATATCCGGTCGGACTGACCGTTTTTTCGACGACGAATGAACTGGAATTTATCAAAGGCGATCTGAAACCGGCGCGTGAAAAACCGACACGCGAAGAACTGCTTTCTTATTATGTAAGATTCGTTTTGGATAACGAGTTGAATATTCGGACCGAAGAAACGGTTCTTGAAGTGCGGAGTGCGGAACGCGGAGTGCGGATCGCTGGCAATGCGAAAGCCCGCACGTCAGTAAGAGCGAAATCAGTACCTTCGTTCCTTGTGAGAACTGACAAGGGAGAATACGATACAAAAAATGTTTTGTTTGCCATAGGTGCGATGGATTATCAGCGAAAGCTTAACGTGCCGGGTGAAGACCTGCCGAAGGTTTACGACCATTTTCGCGAGACGTATCCGTGGGTGAAAAAGAAAGCGTTGATCGTGGGCGGCGGGAATTCGGCGGGCGAGGCGGCTTTGTTTTTGGCGCAGGAAGGCTGCGAAACAACGCTGGCGATATTTCGCTCGGACTGGGAAAATAACGACCCGAAGCAGGGCTGCATAAAATATTGGGTCAAACAGCCGCTTGAGGAAGAACTAAATGAGCATTGCCTTCGATTATTTTTTCTCGGCAAGGTTATCGAGATTCGCGAAACAGAGGCAGTTCTTGAAAACGAATCAGGCGAACGCGTTGTTATGGAAAACGATGTTGTATTTGTGCTTATAGGCGCCGATGCCGATTTGACGATGCTGAAAAATTTGGGCGTTGAAACTGCGTTAGGTAAATACGGAAAGGTTCCGGTTTATGATCCCGAGACTTATTCAACAAATATCGAAGGCGTTTTTGTCGCCGGACATTTTACAAATGAACGACATATCAAAGGCGCGATCGACGCCGGGCGGGCCGTGATCGGCTCAATCAAAGAAATAAAAACCGCGAAATACGCGAAAAACGCAAAATAAGAATGGCACGGCGAAAAAATCCACCGTGCCATTTATTTTCTCCGTCTGCGTAATGTGGAACTATTTATTAGACGGTTTTGCCATCCGCATCATTACTTTTTGACCCTTAAATCTGTCGGCAATATTTGCGGGGTTTAAGTCGTATGAAGTAACGTCGAAAACCTCGGTCGTTTGTCCATCCGAAACAGTTGTCCATTTATACGGAAGCTGCACGCCGCCGGTCGAACGAAAGTCGGAAAACTTGACTGTAACCTCCGACGACTTGCCGGCCATATCGTGGTGCTGCCTGAAGATCATTACGTCCTTATCGACGTTTTTCGGTGCTGGAGTTTCTTTGTTGAAATGAACGATCATGGGCATTCGATGTCCGGTATAGCTCATCGCAACAGGCAAATTATTTCCGCGACCGATGAACAATTTGTACGAAGCACCGCCGAACGATGCATTGACTATATTGACCGCAGTACCATCAACATCGCCTTCGCCGACGTAATTATATTCGACATCCATTCCGTCGGGCGCCGTCAGAAGCAAACCAAGCGTTGTGCGGAGAAGTTCATTTTGCTTCATGCCTTTTCCACCGTCGCCATTCTTGCGGACAAAAACGTGGTTATCGCCGCCTTCGCTTTTCCATGTTCCGCCATCGCTCTGTTTGCGAACGAATACCTTCGCATCGCCGCTCGCAGTTGCCGTCGCACTTTTTTCCGTGGAACGAACGATCACCTTTTTGCCGTCTTCCGATGTGAACTCGGCATTGTCACCTTTTTTGATGACGATCTTTTTGCCGTCGCTGGTGGTAAATTCACCGTCCTTTCCTTCGAACATAACGTGCTCGCCATCGGACTTGCCGGTGATAAAGATCTCGCGATCTTCGCCAATTGCATTTCCATCGCCGATCCTGACGGATTTCTGCATTTTATCCGGTAATTGAAGCGCAATCTCGGTCTCGCCGGTCTCGCTTTTGTCAACGCCGTTTATCTTGAACGTGTTGGTTGCTCGCCCGACGATCACGAGGCTCTTGACCTCGCGAAGTGCCGCCTCGCCGCCTATCGCGACCCGTGCCGCCCGGATGATCTCGAGGGCCTTTTCATCAGATTTAAAACGTGCCCCGACGTTTGCGATCATCGCACCGAGCCCGATGAATAGAACCGCAACCGAAAGTACTGTAGTGATAAATCGTTTCATAATAACTATCTCCTATGATGAATTTCTACTCCATCGGCAAAGGTTTCACTCTGCCAAAACGAAATTGTTAAAATCTTCAAAGACCCAATTGTGGGTTAGGGTGTTGTAGATT
>JBOGOW010000144.1:0-8437 GCA_050748285.1 Pyrinomonadaceae bacterium | reverse complement strand
CGTCGAGAACGCCCACAGACCGGAAGAAAACCATGTGTCGAGAACATCCTGATCTTGCGTCAGATTTTTTCCGCACGCTTGCTCTTTTGCTTCTTCGGACGAGCGTGCGACATATACGTTTCCCGAAGCGTCGTACCACGCCGGAATCTGATGTCCCCACCAAAGCTGTCGCGAGATGGTCCAGTCTTTTAGATTTTCAAGCCACACGGTGTAAACCTTTTCATGCGGAACCTGCGGCGAAAAATGCGGGACGCCTTCATTCTTAATAAGGTCGAGCGCCATATCGCGCATCTCGTCCATTTTTACAAACCACTGATCGGAAAGGATCGGCTCGACTATAGTTTTGCATCGTTCGCAGATCGGCAGAGTTATTTCGTAGTCCTCGATCTTTTCGAGAAGTCCGAGTTCGTCAAATCGCTCAACGACCTTTTCGCGCGCTTTGAATCGATCAAGTCCATCGAACTCTGCGCCAGCCGCTGCGTTCATCGTGCCGTTTTCGTTCATCACAAGAAGCTGTTCAAGGTCGTGCCGCAGTCCGATCTGATAATCGTTCGGGTCGTGCGCAGGGGTGATCTTTACTGCGCCGGTTCCGAATTCGGCATCGACATATTCATCAGCAACGATTGGAATCTCTCTATCCGTAAGCGGCAACGCGATCGTTTTCCCGATCAGGTCTTTGTAACGCTCGTCTTTCGGATTTACCGCGACCGCCGTGTCGCCGAGCATGGTTTCGGGGCGTGTGGTTGCGACTGTTATGAACGGAGGGTGGACTCTCTTGTCCGCAACGCCGGTTCCTCCGACGTCCGAGCTCGAATTATCACGTTTGTCAGCGTCCTCGCGGACGCTTGCGGACAAGAGTGTCCGCGCTCCGACCGGATACCGTAAATAGTAAAGCTTCCCGTCTTTTTTTGTTTCTTCTTTTACTTCAAGGTCGGAGAGAACCGTTTTATCTTTCGGGCACCAATTTACTATTCGCAAACCTTTGTAAATCCAGCCTTCTTCATACAAAGTACAAAACACATTTCGCACCGCTTTCGAAAGGCTTTCGTCCATCGTAAACCGATGCCGAGTCCAATCCACCGAAACTCCTTCGCGGCGCATTTGTTCGGTAATCGTGTTTCCGTATTCTTCTTTCCACGTCCATGCGCGGCGGACAAATTCCTCACGGCCGATGTCAAGCGGCGTTTTATGATCGACCTTTTTTAACTGCTCTACGACCTTTCGCTGAACCGAAATACCGGCATGATCGGTTCCCGGCAGCCAAAGCGTACGATAACCCTGCATGCGTTTCCAGCGCGTCAGCACGTCCATTATCGTGTGCTGGAGCGCGTGTCCCATGTGCAGCGAGCCGGTTACGTTTGGCGGAGGAATTACGATTGAAAATTTTTCGGCATCCGGATCTTCGTTTATCTCCGGTCGAAAAAAGCCGCTCGATTCCCAACGTTCGTAATGTTTTTCTTCGGCTTCCTTCGGGTCGTAAGTCTTTGCGATCTCCATAATGGTAAAACTGCAATTCTAAAACAAAAACGACTGGTTTTCATCTAAAAACCAGCCGCCGCATCAATAATGAACAAATCTCAATACTTTTCCGAAAGCTTTTCGACGACCTTTTGAACAATGATATCAATCAACTCAGGCGATAAACTGACGACCTGTTTCTTGCTCCCTTCTTCCGCCGCACCGGCGGGCGTCGTAAACGAATATTGTTCCGTCGCATTTTCCGAAGTCAAATTGAGAAGGTCTATCTCGTCCAGGTCAAACTCCGAAGCAGTGCTGGAAAACGGATCGAGCATTTCATGACGAAACTCTTCAGTTGGAGCCGCCTGCATCTCGGCAACCGACATCGTTTCAACTCCCATTTCGGGCTGAAATGCAGGAATGTCGTCATAAACCGGAGCGTCGTATTCGACATCGATTTTTGAAGCATGCTCAGACTCTTCGCCAACCGGCGCGTGTTCATTAAAATTGACGACATCGAAGTCCTCGGTTTCCGTCAACGCATCTTCAAAGACTACAGGTTCATTCACCTGTTCTTCATAACTTATTTCTGTGATCGCATCGTCAAAACTGTCGTTCGCATACGCGACCTCAGCGATCTCGTCCGCGGTTTCCGAGGGCATATCCGGCATTTCCGTAAAGCTTTGTTCATAGAGCGAATCGATATCGCTCGTAATCGGCGCATCGGAAACGTGAATTTCATCTTCCTCTTCTACGACGACCGCGCCATTTCCGATCAAGCCGTTTACCTGCTCGACGAGCTGCCGAATCGATTGGAAAGGTTTTGTTGCATAACCACTCGCCCCGACGCGGCCGGCCTCGTCCTGATCGAATGGTTCGAACGACCCGACCAAGAGCATCACGGGCAAATTCGCAGTTTCTGGAACGCCGCGAAGCATTGCGCATATTTCGTAGCCGTTCGGGCCGGGCATGTGAACATCGGCAAGAATAATGTCAGGCTGAACATCGCTGATCTGCTGTAATACGGCATTGCCGTCACCAACCGTCACGACATCAAAACCCTCGTCGGCAAAGGTCAAATTGATCAATTTTTGAATTGTCAGCGAATCATCTGCCAGCAAAAGCTTAGGTTTCGACACGTGTGCGTAACTCCTTTATTTAACGAACCAGCCCGGGAATTTATTTCTGAAAACTATCATTTGAACGTCAATAACGTCAAGCCGATTCTATTTCTGGTAGTGGATCAGTTCTCAAAACTTTGTGTACTTTGTGTCATAGCTTGGTGTTCTTTGTGTTTTAAAAAAGCGAAACACAGAGTACACAAAGGGTTTCACAAAGATCACAAAGACGATCTCTATCTTGAAAAAGCAAAGGGATATCACACTGACCCACTATCCTATTTCTCGTCGTCTCCAATAAATGTTTCAAGAAGCAGCCTGAGTTGATGATTAGTAAAAGGTTTCGGCAAAAACGCGACTGCTCCGGCGTCGCGTGTGCCGGAAGCAAATTTCGATTCTTGTTCACCGGTCATCATTATCACCGGAATCTTCGAAAGAGCTTCGTCGTTCTGCATAAATTTTACAAGCTCGGTCCCTTCAATATACGGCATTCGAATATCGATGATCGCACAAACGATATTTTCGCCTGATTTGAGCACTTTATACGCAGCCTTTCCATCGAGGGCTGTCGCGGTTTCAAGCCCTGCTTTTTCGACGACCGCGGTAATAAATCGCAGGATCGCCGCGTTGTCATCAGCGACTAAAACATATTTCTTGGAACCGCTCATATAATTTTGGTCGCTGCCAATTCGCCGGCCAGCTTGATCGCAACGCTCATGCTCGAAGCATCGGCAATTCCTTTTCCGGCAATATCGAACGCCGTGCCGTGATCGACCGACGTGCGGATCAGCGGAAGTCCGAGCGTAACATTGACCGCTGTGCCAAACGAAAGGCATTTCACCGCGATAGTCGCCTGATCGTGATAACATGCAATCACGGCGTCAAACTCGCCTTTGTATCCGCGCAAAAAAATCGTGTCCGGTGAGAATGGCCCGGAAACTTCGATGCCGTTTTTGACACAAGCGTTAATCGCCGGCTCGATCTCATCGCTTTCCTCGCTACCGAACATTCCGTTTTCCGAAGCGTGCGGGTTTACGCCCGCAACCGCGATCTTTATTTTTCTGCCCAAGAGCGACGCGAGATTTAGGCTTGTAAATTCGATCAATTTTACAAGCGGTTCCGTTTTAACTTTCCCAATCGCGTTCTTTAAAGATAGATGCGTCGAGAGCAAAACCACACGCAGATCACCGGCAAAAAAGCTCATCGCAAAATCTTTCGTTTCGGTCAAAGCTGCGATAAATTCCGTGTGCCCTGGATATTCATATCCGCCAAGACCGAGCGAAAGCTTGTTGATCGGCGCCGTTGAGATCGCATCGATCTCGCCATTTTTCCAAAGTTCGACGGCTTTCTCGATGAATTCGCCAGCCGCTTTTCCGGTTTCGGGCGAGACCTCGCCTATCGAAAATTCCTTCGGTAAATTTCCAAGATCTACGACCTCGATCTCGCCGGTGTTCGGCAAATTATCTCTATTGAATTCGGCAAAAGCGACTTCGATTCCCAAACTCGACCCCGTTCGTTCGAGCAGCCCGCGATCGCCGATTAAGACCGGTCTGATTATTTTATTTAGTTCGCCGTCCACGACCGATTTGATAACTATCTCTGGGCCGATGCCGGCCGCGTCGCCCATCGTTATGCCAATGATCGTTCTATTGCTTCTCGAATTTCTATCTTCATTCATGAAAAAAAGCCGACCCGCATTTTTCATTCTATATGATGAAAAGCGAATCGGTCTTATCAAGCAGGCGTAAAATACTAATCGGCTTGACGGCGAATGAATGTCGGCACATCAAGATCTTCCAATTCACCCGACGGAGCGACCGATGAAAATGCGGGTTTCGCAATTCCGTTCGCCGCATGTGCTTCCATAACGCGCGGCTGCGGCAGGTGCATCTGGGCGTGAGTGTCAAAACCGGTCGCGATCACTGTAACCGTTATCTTGTCGCCGAGGTCTTCGCGAATAACGTTTCCCCAGATGATGTCGGCGTTATCGTCGGATTCGCTTTCGATCATCCCGATCGCGTCCTCAATTTCGGCAAGCTGCATTCCTGCACCGCCGGTAACGTTTATCAACGCCGCCTTTGCTCCAGTAATCGAATTTTCTTCGAGCAGTTTGTAATCGAGAGCTTCACGCATCGCCTTCGCCGCAGCGTCCGGACCTTCGCCTGTTCCAATTCCCATCAACGCGACGCCTCTGCCTTTCATCACGGTAGTTACATCGGCGAAATCGAGATTGATAACGCCCGGCGTCGTGATCAGATCGGTAATGCCCTGCACCGCCTGAAGCAAAACCTCATCGGCACGGCGAAAGGCGTCCATGAGCGTAATATTTTCTTCGACTTCACGTAGCTTCGAATTCGGGATCGTGATTATCGTATCGACACAGCCGCGAAGCTCGGCAAGCCCTTGTTCCGCCTGAGCCATTCGCTTTTTGCCCTCGACCGCAAACGGTTTAGTAACGACTGCGACGGTCAACGCTCCAAGTTCGATTGCCAGCGAAGCAACGACCGGCGCCGCTCCGGTGCCGGTTCCGCCGCCTAGTCCGGCAGTTACAAAAACCATGTCCGCACCCTCAAGTACATCAAGCAGTTTCTCGTGATCTTCGAGAGCGGCTTCACGGCCGACCGTAGGATTCGACCCGGCACCAAGACCGCGTGTCGATTTACTGCCAAGCTGTATCTTGATCGGCGCCTTTGAAGCGTTTAGCGCCTGCCGGTCGGTATTCGCCGCGATAAATTCGACGCCGGCAATGCCGGCGTCGATCATCCGGTTAACCGCGTTGCCGCCGCCGCCGCCGACGCCGATGACCTTTATCTTTGCACCCGTGATCGGCGGTTCGTCGATAAAAATTTTGATCGGGCTCGTGATTGTTTGAAGACTATCCATCATTTTACTAATACCTCTGGCGACGAAATCGTCGTTCTACAAGAAAAATTGATGCGAACTATTGAGTTTCGAAATATAACAAGATATTGTGCTACCGGCGAATGAGCATACAACCTTTTGTGTAAAAAATCCAGCCGCGAAGCCGCCTTTATTTAAATTTTTCACGAATATTTCCAAACCATTCAGTTATTCGCGCCGTTGTTGACTTGCCACCCGAACCCAGCACCCTTATTTGTTCACGCATCGATGAAACCGCGAGACCGCAGGCAACGGCCCACACCGGGGTTTGAATCTCGCCCGCCAATCCGCCGAAGTAATCCGCCTCAAGCAAACCGTTTCGCGTCGGCGCGTCGAAAACCTGTTCCGCGATCTCCACCATGCCGCGAACCATCGAACCGCCGCCGGTCAACACGACGCCGCTCGGTATCTGAAGCTGGGTGGCATTCACATCCTGTGCCATATGCTGAAGCAGCTCGATCGCACGCGGCTGCATAATGTCGCACAAAATTTCTTTTGAAAGCCCGCGCGTTTCGTTGCGTCCGACCGGCACGATCTCGATCGTCTCCAGCCGCTCGTCGTCCGATAGCAAAAATCCCGCAACACAGCCGTAACTTTGCTTGATCTTGTTCGCATCTTGAATAGAAACGCGCAGACCGACGGCAATGTCTTTCGTAAAATGAAGTCCGCCGAACGGGAACACCGCCGTGTGCTGAACCGCCCCGCGCCCGAATATCATCACGCTCGTAATTTCCGATCCGATATTGACCAACGCGCAGCCGTATTCCTTATCGTCGTCGGTCAGCGTCGCCTCGGCCGCGGCAAGCGGTTCGAGCATCATCCGTTCGACCTCAAGCCCTGCACGCGTAACCGCTTTCTCAAGATTCTGTCTTCCTGCACTCGGGCCGGTTACGACGTGAACAAGCGATTCAAGACGCGAGCCGCTCATCCCGATAGGCTCGGTGATTCCGTCTTGTCCATCGATGATAAATTCCTGCGGCAAACGGCTAAAAATTTCCCAACCCGAAGGAAGCTGCATCGCGCTTGCGGATTCGATCGCGCGAGCTACGTCGTCATTAGTGATCTCGCGACCGGCACCGGCGACTGCGACAACACCGTTCTTGTTCTCGCCGCGAAAATGTTCGCCGGAAAGATTTACAACCGCCGAACCTATCTCGAGCCCGCTGACGCGCTCTGCCTCTTCGACCGCTCGGCGGATCGAATCGGAAACCGATTCGGCTCCGGTAACGATTCCGCGCCGAAGCCCTTTCGATTCCGCTTCGCCGTAGCCGACTATCTTTAGTTTCGTGCCCTCATTTTCGCCAACGACACAGCGTATTTTGCTGGTTCCGATGTCGAGACCGATCGCATGTATTTCCTTATTCATTTTCTAATTCTGCTTACGCGGGGCGAGTATCATATTGCTGCCGACCAGATCGACGCCCTCAAACATATTGCCTTTTCCGACTATCGCCCTGATCCCGTTTGAAAGATTTTCGCTGAAATTATCTCTGCCGACCGCGATAGCAACCGGCAAACCGGAATCGGTGATCATCGCTTTCGGTTCATGCAGGTTCACGAGGTTTACGGCCTGCACTTTCGAAAGCAAATTTGCCGCACGCCAATCGCCCAGCATCTTTTGGTAAACCTTCACGCGCTCGATATTTTCCTTGTACGACTTTTCGGTTTTCGCTTCATCCCAACCGATGATCGCAAATGGCAAATTTTCCTCGGTTTTTTCAGAGGCCGCGAGAATACTGCCTTCCGAATCAACAAGATAATTTTTTCCGCCGCGCGTAACGATAGCCATCGGCTGACGCTCGACGATCTGCACGCGAATGCCGCCCGGAAGCACACGCGTAACAGCGGCGGTTTTTACAAACGGCAGTTTCTCGACCCGCAATTTCAAGTCGGCAAGATCGACCCGCCACACACCAGGACGCTCGGCTTCGGTTCGAACTATGCTCTCAATGCTAGTTTTTGACGAACGCTCGGCACCGACAATTTCAACACGTTTCATCTCGAAAAAATCGGAGGCCGAGACCTTCTGATAACCGAGATAACCGAGGGCTCCAAGACAAATCGAGATACAAACAAAAATGAAGAGCGGCAGAAGGAATTGCCCAAAAACGCGCGAGCGGTCGTTCGATCTCGCGATCTTTTTTCTCGCCGGTTTTCTGACCGGTCTTTTTGTTCGTACGCGTTTTCCTGACTTTGTTTTCATAATCGATCACACTGATTTCGCCTTTCCAATTTCCGCCAATATTTCATCCGACAATCTCGTAACCGTTCCCGCTCCGAGTGTGATAACAAGATCGCCGGCTTCAAGGTGTTCTGCAACTTTCGCTGCGGCGATTTCGATATCGCCAATGTAATTTGCATTCTTATGTCCAAACCGTTTTATGTTTTCGGCCAAGACTTCGGCCGAAATTCCCTCGATCGGCTGCTCGCTGGCGGCATAAATATCGAGCACGAAAAGTACATCGGCATTATTAAAGGCGAGTGCAAATTCGTCGAACAATTCCTGTGTTCTCGTATAACGATGCGGCTGAAAAACCACGACCGTCCGCCGCCCGCCGCTGCTGTTTTTCGCAGCCGCAAGTGTCGCAAGTATCTCGGTCGGATGATGGCCGTAATCGTCCACAACGGTAATTTCATTCTTAGTTCCCTTGAACTGAAATCGCCGGTTCGCGTTCTTGAAGCCGATGAACGCTTCCGCGATCTTTGCAAACGGCATTTCCAATTCCAACGCGACCGCCGTCGCCGCTAATGCATTGTAAACATTATGTTTACCGGGCACCGGCAGATCGATTTGACCGAGCACATCGCTTCCCCGCCAGACGTCAAAAGTCGAACCATACGAATCGTTATATCGAATATTGTGAGCAGAAATATCGGCTTGCGCGGTCAGGCCATAGGTTACGCGTCGGCGTTTGATATTCGGGATTATCAACTGCACATTCGGATCGTCAAGACAGATG
>JBOGOW010000143.1:0-8445 GCA_050748285.1 Pyrinomonadaceae bacterium | reverse complement strand
GACGCACGGCGACCATCAATTCCAGACTGTTCGTCACGGCCGTTAAGGCCGCCGCCGTTGACCACGCGTCAAGTGACGGAGCGTCAACGCCTTTTATGTCATTTAGATTTAATTCGGCAATAAGAGAGAGGTCGAAACCGATCTCCTCGCTTCGCTGGGCGAGCCGCTTTACATATTCCCAACTCGCTTCCATTCCTTCTTCTTCGACGTTCCTCAGCCAACCGCCAAAGACCGGCATCCAATATCCGTAACGCATTTTTCAATCTCCTTTTCCAAATAATCGACCAAGTTCTCATGCGGATCGAAACCGATGAGATTTACAGCATCCGCAACAAAATTAGACAGCGCGTTTATGTCGTAAAACAATGCGTCGCCCGTACGGTCGTCGATCAGATATTCAACGCCGCCAACGTCTATCCGCGCCTCTTTGACGATGCTTTCGACCGTCGCGATAATTTCCGCGGGCGGATCAAAATTCTCGATCTTTAAACCCATTTTTGGAGCGTCGGTGAGGCAGAACCCAATTTCCGGCTCCTTCCTTTCGGCCTCGCAAAATTCGGCCGGGCAAAGATTAAAACTTTCGTCGTTCGGATAGATCTTTAGCCCGTAAAGAAATTTGCCCTCCAGCGTTTCGACCCGGTTTATATGATCGCCTCTTTTCGGAATGTATTCCTGTACAAGCAATGTGCCGTCGATTCCGAGATCGATCAGATTTTCTTCGACCGAATTTCGCAACTCCTCGCGCGAATCGAACTTGACTATTCCCGCTCCGCGACCGCCGATATTCGGTTTAATGACGAGAGGAAAAGTCAGACTATCAGAGACATCAACGAGCTTTGAAAGCGAATTGATGACGCGTGTTTTCGGAAATTTCACCCCAAGCAATGCAAACAGTGAAACTTGAAGCGCTTTTGAAATTTCAATTTCGTAGGCATCGCGGCCATTTATGACACGCACGCCGGACCTTTCCAAGTTTGCCAGCAGTCCGCGAGTGTAAAACACTGCGTTCTGATGATCGCGAAGGTACGCCGATGCACTCATCCGGTTGAAGACGACCGGAAATTTGTTCAGGTCTTCGGGACTGAACGAGTGGTTTGCGGCATCGATCTTTTCGTATTCGACGCCGCGTTTTTCGAGAACCGCGAACAGTGCCCGAAACCATTCCGGATGTTCGTAATAAATTCCAATGCTCATATTGATCGATTATTTTAGGCTGCTTTTCCAATCGCCGCGGCCTGCTCGACCTCGATCAATTTGCCGCTTTTCACGTCAAAAAGATAACCGTAAATCGGAATCGATTTCGAAACCAACGAGTGATTTCGGATTCGATTTACGTCGTCAAGAACGCTCTGTCGCTGATCGGCGATTGTCAGGAAATTGATATACTTTCCTTCCGTAGAACCGCCGCCGTTTCCGACATCGTGAAATCCGTTTTCATCCAGAACAGCCGTTTCAAGACTGCTCTCCAAAAGCCCGCTGATAACCTCGTTCGTAAAAAACTCCATGCCGCAATCGGTGTGATGAATAACGAAAAACTCCTTTGTTCCGAGCAGTTTATATGATATGACGAGCGAACGGATAGCATCGTCACTAGCTCGCCCGCCGGCGTTGCGAATAATGTGCGCGTCGCCCTCTGCAAGGCCGGCATATTTTGCCGGATCGAGCCGAGCGTCCATGCAGGTAAGAACGGCAAACCCTCTTGCCGGCGGCAACGCCAGATCTTTTTTGTCGCCAAAATTGGCAGCATACTCTTCGTTCGCAGCCAAAACTTCATTTAAAATTGCACTCATAATTTACTCCTTGTTTTGTATTTTCATTCCCTGAAATTTAGTATTTCGGCACGGTCGGATCGACCTCGTTCGACCATGCGCCGATGCCGCCTTTTAGATTTATAAGCCGGCCGGTGAATCCCGCAGCTTTGAGACTCTCGATCGCTTTCGCGCTTCGAACTCCGCCTTTGCATTGCATAACGGCGGTTTTGCCAGCATCGATCTCAGACGACCGCGCGATAACCTCGCCGAGCGGTATCAATTTCGAATTCGGAATCCGCGCGATCTCGTATTCAAAAGGTTCGCGGACGTCGATAAGCTGAAAATCTTCGCCGCCGTCGAACATCGCTTTCAATTCTGTTGCCGTAATTTCTTCCATATTTTGCTTTTCCTCAACCGGTAAATTTAAGCCGCAAAACTCTTCGTAATCGATCAATTCTGTGACCGTCGGATTATCGCCGCAGACCGGGCACGCGGGATCCTTTTTGAGTTTAACCTGTCGAAAAATCATTTTCCACGCATCAAAAAGCAATAGGCGATTTAGCAAAATGCCTTCCGCCCCGAGGATCACTTTTATCACCTCGTTCGCCTGAATCGTCCCGACGATTCCGGGCAAAACGCCGAGCACGCCGCCCTCGGCGCACGATGGGACTAGACCAGGCGGCGGCGGTTCGGGATAAAGACAGCGGTAACAGGCTCCTTTCTCAGCCCAAAAAACGCTCACCTGACCCTCGAATCGAAATATCGAACCATAAACATTGGGCTTGCCGGTTAAAACGCTCGCATCGTTGACGAGATAGCGGGTCGGGAAATTGTCCGTTCCGTCAACGATCACATCGAATTCCTTGAAGAGTTCAAGAGCGTTTTCGCTCGTCAAGCGTGTCTCGAAAGCCTCGATCTTTGTATTTGGATTGATATCTAAAAGACGATCTTTGGCGGATTCGATCTTTGGTCGGCCTACATCTTTTGTTCCGTGAATAATCTGTCGCTGCAGGTTCGATGCGTCAACGATATCGAAATCGACAATGCCGAGCGTACCGACACCAGCGGCGGCCAGATACAAACCCAATGGCGAGCCGAGACCGCCTGTGCCGATTGTCAGAACACGAGCGTTTTTCAACTTACGCTGTCCTTCCAAACCGACCTCCGGCAAGATCAAATGTCGCGAATACCGAGCGTATTCTTCATTGGTCAATGGGGCGGGGACACTCCTGTCCCCAATAGGCAATGGGGACAGGAGTGTCCCCGCTCCGGTCGTGCTGCCGCCGGCGATGGAGGGCACGATCATGATCGTTTCGCCATCTTTTACCTGAGTAACAGACCCGTCAAGATGTCGAATATCTTCGTCCCCGACATATACGTTTATAAAATTCCGCAGCTTATCCTGCTCGTTGTAAAGATGCTTGCGCAGTTCGGCGTGTTCCGTAGTCAGCTGATTTAAAGCGTCCCCGACCGTCGCCGCCTGAACCTCGATCTCTGAATTGCCGGCTGCAAATTGTCGCAGCGGCGTTGGAATTACTATCGTTACTGACATTTTATTATTGCTCCTTTTCGCTTTCTGAATAGTGAATAGCGTAAAGCGAATAATGAATAGCGGCCGGTCGGAAACTTTTCGCTATTCGCTATTCGTTGTTCGCTATTCCGAATGCGTCAAAACTCTTTCGATCTGCTCCTCGTTAAATTTGGTTCGATCATTTTCCATTTCCCAAGACCGAATATCTTCTACTTTCCCTTCGATAACCGATGCGATCACGTATGACCAAACCGGCAGCGCATGATCGAGATCGTATTGCGACGGTATAGCGGGCGATTCCGGATGCGAATGGTAATAGCCAATTACGTCAAGCTCCTGTCCGCGAGCGTAACGCTCGGCACGCAAAACATCGATCGGGAGAATCAGTATGCGGTTTGACTGATCTTCCGTACTAGAATTTTCGAGTGGAAATGTTTCGACAACGGTTTTTTTTCCGTCCGAATGAAAACGTCCGATCAGCATCCCGCCGCATTCCAGAGGATACGTGCGTTCGCCGTGCCCTTCGATCTCACTTTGCAATTTGTCGGTTAATTCAATCATTTTCAGTAGCTTAGTGCGGCCTCAATATCCGCGATAATGTCGCCGAAATCCTCTATCCCTGCCGATATTCGAACAAGGCCGCCGGTTATGCCAAGACCGGCTCTGCGCTTTGGCGAAAGTTCACGATGCGATGACGTTGCCGAATGCGAGACCAACGTGTAGATATCGCCGAGGCTTGTGCCGCGAACTGCCAACTGAAGCGCATCCATAAATCGGAATGCCGCCTCTTGGGTGTCTTCTTTAAGCCTTATCGTCACAAGAGCTCCGCCGAAAGGCTCGCGGAGCACGCGGGCCGTAAGTTCGGGCACGCCTGAAAGTGTCGGGTAATAGACTTCGGCGATCTTTTCATTTAGAGATAACTTCGCTGCAATTTTGAGCGCGTTTTCGCATTGTCGGTCGAGCCGCAATGCAAGTGTTTTTATTCCCCGCAGGATATGATGTGCCTCCCAAACGCTGCAAACGCCGCCAACGAGTTTGAGTACTCCGATAAGCGCCGGCGCATCGGTTTCTTCATTGGAGATAACCACACCGCCCATCGCATCTGCGTGGCCGCCTAGATATTTTGTCGCGCTGTGGACGACAAGGTCTGCGTCGAGATCGAGCGGCCTGCAAAGATATGGCGAAGCAAAAGTGTTATCGACGATCAGGCGTGCGCCCGCCGAATGAGCGATCGCGGCAACGGCACTGACATCGCAAATCTTAAGAAGCGGATTTGAGATCGTTTCAGCAAGCAAAACCCTTGGCTTAACCTCTTTCACCACGGATCGCAGGGCTTCGAGGTCATTAAAATCGGCGAGCTTCGTGCCAATGCCAAGCGGGCCCAGTATTTTGTAGAGAAGGTCATACGAAGCTCCATAAAGATCCTGTGAAGCCAAAACGACCGAACCTGTCTGAAGATCGCATGCTATCAATGCGGCGTGAATCGCGGCCATTCCCGAACCGTACGCGACCGCGAGCTTGCCGTTTTCAATCGCGGCCATACAATTTTGCAGCGCCGCGACCGTAGGATTTCCGTATCGCGAATAGATAAAATCTCCGCCTTCACCCGCAAACGCCCGATCCATCTCCTCCATCGACGAATAGGTATAGGTCGCCGTCGAATAGATCGGCGTCGCAACCGGCAATCCAACCGGAGCTGACTGCCGTTCGCCTGAGTGAACAAGTTTTGTTGCAATGGAATGGTCCTTCATTATGTTTCACGTCAGGGTCGGTCAACCCCCGATCCAAAAACCATCATCGATGTATTTTGATCCTCCGTCGCATAAAATTGTAACGATCGTCGCTTCACTATCAACCCGTTCCGCGATTTTGATAGCCGCGGCAACGTTTGCTCCGGAACTGGGACCTACGAATAAACCTTCTTCGCGTGCAAGGCGACGAGTCATCGCACGTGCGTCTTCGGTCGTTACCGTTACGTTTTCATCCGCCAACGCGGCATCGTAAATGCCCGGAACGATAGCGGTTTCAAGATGCTTCATTCCCTCAAGTCCGTGTAACGGCGAATCTGGTTGAACAGAAACGGCATTCAAATCCGGCTTGAATTCGCGCAGTCGCCGCGTCGTTCCGGTAAACGTGCCGGTCGTGCCCAAACCGGCAACGAAATGCGTAATTAATCCGTTCGTTTGCTGCCAGATTTCACGTCCTGTTGTTTCAAAATGCGCCCGCCAATTTGCCGGATTATTGTATTGATCGAGATAAACGTATTTGTCCGGATCTTTTTCAGCGAGTTCTCTGGCCGCGACTTGCGCTCCGTCGGTTCCGTCCATCGGATCGGTTTCGATTATCTTGGCGCCGTAATATCGCAGAGTTCTTTTGCGTGCCTCACTTGCGTTTTTAGGCAGCGTAAGCGTTAATCGATAGCCGCGTGCGGCACTTATCATCGCCAATGCAATGCCGGTGTTGCCGCTTGTCGCATCGAGAATGATTTTGTCGGGCGTCAATTTCCCGGATCTTTCGGCAGACGAAATCATAGCAAAAGCTGCGCGGTCTTTCACGGAACCGCCCGGATTCAGGTGTTCGGCTTTCGCATATATCTCGGAGCCTTCGGCGATGGAGCGAACAACACTTCGCAAACGGATCAATGGCGTGTTGCCGATCGATGCTTCGAGCGAGTTTTTCAAGGTTACATCTGCCCTTGCTGCCAGATTCCACTCTGTTTCTAAAACCGCTGCTTCCATAAAAAATCGGATTCGAGTTTCCGGCTTGCCGTCATCATCGCTCACTTCCTGTTTATGCACCCTGACGCGTGAACTCAATATAAAAAGCCGTGAATCTTAACTAAAAGATGCACGGCACGTCGGTTCCTATTCCTAATGCGATTCAACAATCATTGATCGCCATCCCGCGGCCGCAGCGCCATACAGGCGCAATCGCAATAATAAAAACATGTGCAAAATTTTGGCCGGGATGAGTTCATTCTTGAATCCTTACAAAAAAGTCTATATTCTGAATGTAGTGAATCAAGTTGCAAATGTCAACTGATACTTTGACTGGAACGCAAGCATCCCTGCTTGCGTGTTCGCCGACTGGAGGGCAAGTATTATACTTCACACTTTTTTGCGAAAGCTCGATGGCAGCTAATATTTTTGACTGGAACGCAAGCATCCCTGCTTGCGTGTTCGCCGGAGGGTTTTTTCGCACTTCGTGCTCAGGCAAGCAGTGATGCTTGCGTTCCAGACACTGCTTGCGCCTCTGCCGAATGGTAAAATATTCTTTGTCGGCATGAATAACACAAGATGATCGAAGAAACAGTATTGGTAAATAATTTTTTGAATCGCAAGCAGCGTGAGCGGTTGAAAAAGCCCGATTGGTTGAAAATAAAACTCGGCGACCCGCGGAATCAGAACGCGGTTCTCGAACTGATCGACGGGCTGAACCTGCACACTGTATGTCAAGAGGCGAAGTGCCCAAACATTTTCGAATGCTGGACGGACAAGACCGCGACGTTTATGCTCGGCGGCGATACCTGCACGCGGCATTGCGGATTTTGCGCGGTAAATAAAGGCAAACCGACGGACCTCGACCCACTCGAACCGACGCACGTCGGCGAGGCGGTCAAACATCTCGATCTGAAACACGCCGTTATCACTTCAGTAAACCGAGACGACCTGCCCGACGGCGGATCGAAGCATTGGGCCGAAACGATCTTTCGCGTCCGCGAGATGAATCCGGAATGCAAGGTCGAGGTTCTGATTCCCGATTTTAACGGCGATGAGAACGCGCTTAATAATGTCCTGCGCGCGCGTCCCGATGTTCTAAATCACAACACCGAAACCATCGCACGCCTCTATCGCCGCGTCCGGCCTGATGCGAAATACGGTCAATCGATGGAATTGCTTTCACGTGCCGCGCATTTTCGCGATACGCAGTTTCCGTCGATGCTCACCAAAAGCGGCATCATGGCCGGTCTCGGAGAGACCTTCGACGAAGTTGTCGATCTGATGCGTGATCTTCGCAAGGCGTCGTGCAGCATAATGACCATCGGCCAATACCTCCAACCATACGAAAAACGCCTGCCCGTCGAACGATATGTAACCCCAGAAGAATTCGCCGAATGGAAAAAGATCGGTGAAGCAATGGGCTTCAAACACGTCGAATCATCACCCCTCACGCGAAGTTCGTATCATGCGCGACAGCAGACGGAAAGTAGTGATTTCGCAGTCGAATAGTGCGCTATAATTTACGTATGAACACTGAAGTAGTATTGCCGCTCGAATCGATGACCGTTGCAGAAAAAATCGATGTCATTGAAAAAATAATGGCTGATTTTGCCAAGAATCCGGAAAGCTATCCTTCGCCGGAATGGCACGGGCGTGTTCTTGCCGAACGGGAACAAGCCCTAAAGGACGGAAAGGATCAATTTATCAGTCTGAAAGAAGCCAAAAAGCTGATCAGCGAACGCACCGGATGGAAATCGTAATCACGGAATCTGCAGCGTTAGATATTGCTGATGGTTATGAATTTTACGAACCGCAGCAGTCCGGACTTGGTAATTATTTCGTCTCTTCGATAATGTCTGATCTTTATTCGTTGGAAACATCGGCTGGAGTCCACGAAATACATTTCAGAAGTATTACCGAAAAATATCCGCTCGTTTTCCATTTGCAATCTTTTATCGTATCGAAGGTGGTGAGATCCGAATTTATGCTGTTCTCGACACACGCCGCCACCCGGATTGGATCAGCGAGCGGTTGAATTGATTAGTCTGCTTGGTTTACTTAAATAGGATGATTTAATTGAAAATCATGAGTTTTTTCGCGGACTTAATTACTGAAACTTTGAAAGCCACAGTTATTGTTGGCTCGGCAAGGTCACAGAATAAAACATTTTTGATTGGATTCGGCGTTTTGACGTCGATTGTAAGTGCTGTTATTTTGACTTATCTTTTTTCGCTTCCTCCAACAACGCTTGCTGATTATTCGACGAAAGAAATCGAGTACGGCGTCGCCACATCGAACTCGAAAGATGGGAGAGTTGTCCTCCGATCTGATTCGGATGATTATTCGCTCTTCAAACGAATTTGGCAAGACAGTTATTCGCGCGAACAAGTTGTCGAGGCTCTTAACAAATCGAAACACGCAAAGTTGTGGCTTAATTCCCCCA
>JBOGOW010000142.1:0-8460 GCA_050748285.1 Pyrinomonadaceae bacterium | reverse complement strand
ATGCAGAACTTGCAAACGCATTTGGCAACCCTTCGATCGCGTACTCGAAAAAGGAAGGCGTGCTCGAGGGCGTAATTTCAAAGACAAAGCCGTCGAAAACAACATCGAATTTCCTTCGCGTATTATTAAAAAATGGACGGCTCGGCGATCTTCCTGCGATAAACGAGCGGTTCGACGCCGTAATTGAGGAGCGAAGCGGTATCGTTACGGGTGAAGTCATCTCGGCACACGAGCTTTCCACCGACGAGCGAAAGGAACTTGAAAAAAATCTGGAAAAGATCACAGACAAGGATGTAAAACTCAACTTCGTGATCGATAAAAATATCATCGGCGGCGTTGTAACACGAATAGGGTCAACAGTTTACGACGGATCGGTGCGAACGCAGCTGGAGCATCTAAAGGAACAACTGATGAACGGTTAAAAGAACGGTCTTTGAGAAATTCGCGGTCAAAGACAGCTTGCTTAACGAAAAAAATGTATGGAAGCAATTAAGGCAAACGAAATAAACGAGATCATTCGTGCACAGATCGAAGATTTTGATACGAGCATGACGGTCGATGAGGTCGGGACGGTGATAAAGGTTGGCGACGGCATCGCTGAAATTCACGGGCTGGAGAAGGTAATGGCAGGCGAGCTGCTCGAATTTCCGCACGGCGTTCGCGGCCTCGCGCTTAACCTTGAAGAAGACAAGGTCGGAACCGTGCTGTTTGGTGATTTTCAAAAGATCAAAGAAGGCGACGAAGCGAAACGCACGAAGCGTATCATGAGCGTACCGGTTGGCGACGCGATGATCGGCCGCGTGGTCGATGCACTCGGCAACGCCATCGACGGCAAAGGCGAGATAATCACCGACACGTTTTTTCCTGTCGAACGAATTGCTCCCGGCATCATCGATCGACAGCCTGTAAAAGAACCGCTTCAAACCGGTTTGAAAGCTATCGATTCGATGGTTCCTATCGGGCGCGGTCAGCGTGAACTTATCATCGGCGACCGACAAACGGGTAAAACGGCGGTCGCTATCGACACGATCATCAATCAAAAAGGCAAGGACGTTATCTGCGTTTATGTCGCCATCGGACAGAAAGCCTCGACCGTAGCCCAGGTTGTGAAAAAACTCGAAGTTTTCGGCGCGATGGATTACACCATTGTTGTTTCTGCAACAGCATCCGATCCGGCGGCAATGCAGTTTCTTGCGCCGTATGCGGGATGTGCGATGGGCGAATATTTCCGCGACAATGGCCGCCATGCTTTGACGATCTACGACGATCTTTCAAAACAGGCCGCCGCTTATCGTGAGATTTCGCTGCTATTGAGACGCCCGCCAGGCCGCGAGGCGTATCCCGGCGACGTGTTTTATCTTCACTCTCGTCTGCTCGAACGCGCGGCAAAAATGTCCGAGGCACGCGGCGGAGGAAGTTTGACCAGCCTGCCGATCATCGAAACACAGGCCGGCGATATCTCGGCCTATATTCCGACCAATGTGATCTCGATCACCGACGGCCAGATATTTCTCGAAAGCGATCTGTTCAACTCCGGCGTTCGGCCCGCGATCAACGTCGGAAACTCGGTTTCGCGCGTCGGCGGCTCAGCACAGATCAAGGCTATGAAATCCGTCGCGGGGACGCTGCGAATCGATTTGGCGCAATTTCGTGAACTAGCGGCGTTTGCACAGTTCGGCTCCGACCTCGATAAATCGACGCAGTCGCAGCTAGAACGCGGCAAACGCCTGACCGAAATTCTAAAGCAGCCGCAATACGTCCCGATGGAAGTCGAAGACCAGGTCATCATCATCTGGACGGTAACAAACGGCTTCGCCGACGACATCGCGGTCGAAGACCTAAAACGCTTCGAAGAAGAATTGCTTGCGTATCTGAAAAACTCGCATCCGGGAATTATGAACACGATGCGTGAAAAGAAAAATATCGACGACGCACTGAAAGCCGAAATGAAAGAAGCGGTCGAAGATTTCAAATCATCGCGTTGGGAAACGGCAGGAGCCGCAGCAGCCTAAAACATGGGACATGTATTTATCGACATCTTATTAAGCAATCCGAGGGAACCGGATCTCTAACCTATCACCATCAATGCGTTGGTTGATACAGGTGCTGCAACACTTTGTATTCCAGAGCATGTCTGCATTCAGTTGAAATTGGAAGAAGCGGATCAACGCGAAGTCATCATGGCTGACGGAAGCAGAGGTTCCGTGTCGTATGTCGGGCCAGTTGGAATAAGGTTCGCTAATCGGGCGTGTTTCACCGGAGCATTTGTTATGGGCGAGCAGGTTTTGCTCGGTGCTATCCCGCTTGAAGACATGGATTTGGTCATAAATCCTCTTCGCAGGGAAGTCACGGTCAATCCCGATTATCCTAATCTCGCACACGGTCTTGTAATGTAGATATGGCAAGTTTGTTAGACATGCGCCGGCGGATCAAGTCGGTGAAAAACACGCAGCAGATCACAAAGGCGATGAAGATGGTCGCGGCTGCTAAGTTGAAACGCGCGCAGGATCGCGTAATTTCGGCACGGCCGTTTGCTCAAAAGATGACTTCGGTCTTGGGCGGTTTAAGTGCAAAGGTTGCAGGCGAATTTTCGCATCCGCTTCTCACGCCGCGCGGTGACGAAAAATACCTCGTGGTTTTGGTAACAGCCGATAAAGGCTTGGCAGGAGCGTTCAACGCAAACGTGATCAAAGCGGCACAGGCGTTTCTAAACGAGAATGCATCGCGATCCTCGGAAATGATCCCGATCGGCCGCAAGGGGCGAGACTTTTTCAAACGCCGTGAGGTGGTCTTTGCCGATGAGCATATCGGTTTGACAGGCAGCGGACAGGTGAATCACGAAGACGCTCTTCAAATCGCACGCAGCATTGTCGAGCGGTTCAGTGATGACGAAACTATAGATAAAGTGTTCCTGGTTTACACAGAATTCAAGACCGTTCTTTCGCAGAAACCGGTTATCGAACAAATACTTCCGATCCCAAGTATCGAACACGAAAACGACGGAGATTCATCGGCCGAAGCTGAATACATCTACGAACAGCCGGCGGCTGAGATTTTCGGCAAACTGCTTCCGAAACAGGTAGAAACACAACTTTATAAATCGATGCTCGAATCGGTTGCGTCGGAGCAAGGCTCGCGTATGACGGCGATGGATTCAGCGTCGAAAAATGCCGGTGAACTGATCGACACGCTAACCCTAAACATGAACCGCATCCGCCAGGCCGCGATCACAAAAGAGATAATCGAGGTTGTCTCAGGTGCAGCTGCAGCGGCATAAGTTCGGAGTTCCAGCTTTAGCTGGCCTGCCGTAAAAAGCCTGCTGAAGTAGGAACTCCAAGCATGGCAAATGCCTTTTTTACAAATTCGATTTGGCGCGGACGAATCATTCGTTACGCGCCGCTTTTGATTTTGACGGCCGTTATTTTGTCGACCACCGACATTGCGTCGATGAACGAAACGTCGCGATTCATACGCCCGTTCCTCGAATTTCTTCTGCCGAACAGTTCGCCCGAAACCATCACCGAAATTCATGGGCTTATCCGAAAGCTTGCTCACCCGTGCGTTTATGCTCTGCTTGCATTCCTTGCAAGTCGTGCTTACCGTTATTCGTCGATCAATATTCTACGAAACTTTTGGCCGATTGCCGCGATGCTTTTTTCCGTCGCGGTTGCCATAACTGACGAGATTCTACAATCGCAAAACCCGTCAAGAACCGGCACCGCATGGGATGTAGGACTTGATGCTATCGGCGCGTTCATCGCAATCGCACTCTATTATCTCTTGCGCCCAACATACCTAAAGCAAGCTCAGGAAGAGTCTTGAAAACAGCAAACTGCTTTCAATTCGCCGAACTTTGTGTCATATTTTTCGTAATAGTTTTCACGAGGAGATTACAAAATGAGCATAATCGACAAGGTTAAAGAAGCTGCGATGAACCAGTTTATCGAGGTCATAGAATGGCTGGATAACACGCAGGACACGCTGGTTTACCGATTTCCGGTCGCCGGACAGGAAATTAAGAACGGAGCGCAGTTGATCGTCCGCGAATCGCAGACGGCGGTTTTTGTTTTCGAAGGGCTGGTTGCGGATGTCTTTACACCGGGTCGCTTTACGGTCGAGGGCGGCAATACGCCTATCTTGTCGAAATTGGGCGCTTGGAAATACGGTTTTAATTCGCCGATCAAGGCCGAGGTCTATTTTGTTAATATCAAACAGTTTACGGATATGAAATGGGGCACCTCGAACCCGATAATGCTCCGCGATGCGGATTTTGGCATCGTTCGTCTTCGGGCTTTCGGCGCTTACAGTCTTCGCGTTGCCGACCCAAGCGAGTTCATCAAACAGATCGCCGGAACGAATGCTCAGTTTCAAACTGAGGACATCGACGGACAGCTAAAACGCGCGATCGTTACCGAATTTTCCGATGCTCTGGGCGAAATGAAAATTCCGGCGCTCGATCTTGCCGCACAATATAAAGAGATCGGTGAAAAGATCCGTTCGATGATAAACGAAGACTTCAAAAGCTACGGTCTTGAGGTCACAAAATTCTACGTCGAAAACGTCAGCTTGCCGCCCGAAGTCGAAGCGGCAATGGACAAGCGTGCGTCGATGGGCGCACTCGGCGACGCACAAACCTATGCACAGTTTCAAGCCGCTGATGCAATGCGCGACGCCGCCCAAAACGAAGGCGGCGGCGCAGGATTAGGTGCCGGGCTCGGCGCCGGATTCGCCGTTGGAGGCCAGATAGCAAATGCGTTCGGCTCGAATCAGCCCGGCGGTTCCGGGGGCGGTGCCGCGGCGGCTACGGTTGCGTGCCCGGCCTGCGGAAAACAAAACGCTGCCGGTGCAAAATTCTGCGCTGATTGCGGCGGCAAAATGGAAGTCGCTCAAGTGCCGTGTGTAAAGTGCGGCGCCAAACTACGCGAAGGCGCTAAATTCTGCTCGGAATGCGGCTCAACACAAGAAAAAGCAAAATGCTCAAACGAAAGCTGCGGAGCCGAACTCGCTGCAGGAGCAAAATTCTGCCCCGAATGCGGTACGAAAACACCAGAAGTGGCTTAAGAACCTCCTGTATTAGAGTTGTAATATCACCAAAAAGGCGCTCAATATCGACCCCTTTTTCATTTGGTTCTTTGCTTATTCGCGGCTTTGCGTTAAATTCTCCCTATGGCAATCAGTCCCGAACTATTGGAAATTCTTCGCTGCCCGAAATGTAAATCTGAGGTCGAGATCAAACCCGACGGCAGCGCGCTGAAATGCGTCAATGTTGACTGCGCTCTCGTTTATCCGATCAAGGACGATATTCCTGTAATGATCGTCGAAGAAGCGAGCGTCGAATAAATGGAAAATTGAAAATGGATAATGGATAATTGTCCGTTGCCCGTTTTCTGTTTATGGAGATTGATTGGAAAAGCGTCCAGCGAGTACTCGTCGTTCGCCTTAGGTCGATCGGCGACACCGTTTTGGCGACGCCTTCGCTGATCGCGCTAAAGAGATTTCTCCCGAATGCACGGGTCGATATTTTGTTGGAAGATTGGGTCGCGCCGTTACTAGACGAATTCGATTCGGTTGACAATGTGATCATCGCCGGGAAGACGACGCTCGAAAGACTGGCGACGATCCGCGAAATACGAAAAAGAAAATACGACGTCGTATTCAACCTCCACGGCGGCACAACCTCGATTTTTTTCACATTTGCGAGCGGTGCGACGCATCGTGTAGGTCATTCCGGCTACCGATACTCATTTCTCCACAACCACCATCTTTCATCGGCCTCCGATTTTTGGAAACAGGAACACACGCATTCCGCCGAACAGCAGCTAGCGTTGCTCGGCTGTGTCGGCGTCCCGGTCGATGACCGTCCGCGCAGCCGCCTCGCCGTAACCAACGAGGCACTTGAAAGTTTAGAAAAGAAATTTAACGCCAGAACGCAAAGTCGCAAAGAAATTACGGGCAGAAACGTGAGTGTAAACGAGCATGCCCCAATGCAGAAGCCCGCACGAAGTAAAGGCGAAACGCGCAAAAACGAACATGCCGATTCCGCATTCCGCATTCCGCATTTGCATTCCGCATTTGCATTACTTCATCCCACCGCCGCATTCGCCACCAAGCAATGGTCAACCGAAAACTTCGCGCAAGTAGCGGAATATCTCGCAGAAAATGGAATTAAATCAATAGCTGTCGCATCAAAAAATGAGCAAGATATTCTCGATAAGCTCGAATCTATTTCCAAAGTTCAAATAATCACATTCGACGACCTTTCGCTGCCTGAGATAACCGCCCTCGCTTCAAAAGCAAGACTTTTCGTCGGCAACGACAGCGGCATCGCCCACATCGCGGCGGCCGTGAATACCCCGACGGTCGTCATCTTCGGCTCTTCGAACCGACATCACTGGTACCCGTGGACCTACGCTCCAAACGAAATGGTTTTTGAGCCGCTGCCATGCCAGCCCTGCCCCGGATACGAATGCAAAGAGTTCGGCGATCCCAAATGCATCCTCAGCGTGCGGCCCGAAAACGTCTTCGCCGCTATCGACCGCGTGATTACCAAAACGACTTTCTAATCGATACGTTTGAGTTCACGCCGCTCATGAAATGGCAGTTGGTCGAAGTGATTTCTTTGATTACCACACATCCAACAGGAACATTTTGCTTTTGAATGGGCCAAGATACCTACTACTCGGGCGTTGTTGCTGTCAAAGCAGTTCAGATAAGTTTTAACCTTTGTCTTGATACGCTGTTCGTTTTGCCGTCGTATTGCTCGCGTTCGCATTTTCCCGTATGACATATCGCCCGTACCTGTTTTGCGTTTGAGAATAATACCAGACTAAACTATTATTCTACCGTGATTCGCCGATTTTACGTACATAATTTTCGCTGCCTCGAAAACTTTGAGCTTTCGTTCGTGGGTCAGCCATCAATTTTGTTAATTGGAAAAAATGGTGCTGGGAAGACAACTGTCGGCCTTGCGTTGAAAACACTCCAACGAATTGCTCGTGGTACTAATCGAGTTAATGATTTGGTGAAACCTAAGGACTTAACCAGGGGCCGTGCTGGAATTCCAATTCGTATTGTTCTCGAAGTGGAATTATTCAATCGAGTTTACGAATACACAATTGCTTTCGAACTTCCAGAAAATTTTAAGGAGCTTCGAGTAGCGGAAGAAAAGTTGATTGTAGATGGACAGCCAGTCTATACACGAAAATCTGCTCAGGTTAGTTTGGCAAGAATTAACCAAGATTCAGCGGCTCAGTTTCGAATTGACTGGCATTTGGTTGCTTTACCCATTGTTCAGGAGAGTTCTGAGCAGGATCCGTTGCGCATTTTCAAGCATTGGCTCGCCAATATGTTGATACTTCGACCTATGCCAGCTCTGATCGGTGGCAATTCGAACGAAGAAACTCTTCAGCCAAACATACAGGTCACAAACTTCGGGGCTTGGTTCTCAGGCCTTTTAGCTTTTGCGCCTTCCGCGTACACAAGAATTGATGAGTATTTGAGACAGGTGATGCCTGATTTTAGGGATGTAAAGAACCCCACAATAGGTACTGACTCAAGAAGCATTTCCGTTCAGTTTTCGAACGATCTTGGGAATGTTTCGTTACCGTTTGAAGATCTCTCCGATGGTGAAAAGTGCTTTATGATTTGCGCACTTGTCCTTGCGGCAAACGAGGCATATGGTCCCCTTGTATGCTTCTGGGATGAACCTGACAATTATCTGGCTTTATCCGAAGTTGGACATTTTGTTATGGCTCTTCGCTCTACCTTTCAATCGGGAGGACAGTTCATTGCAACATCTCATAACGAGGAGGCCATTCGGCGATTTTCGGATGACAACACATTGCTGTTAAAAAGAAACAGCCACCTCGAACCTACGGTTGTACGCCATCTTAAGGACATCAATTTGAACGGCGATCTGATTGGCGCTTTAGTTCGCGGTGATTTAGAGAAATGAGTTGCAATCCGTATAAACGACATGTTTTGATTATTCCCGAAGACGATGCGAACAGGCAGATCGCAAATGGTTTCCATTTAAGAATTGATTTTACTCGCCAACGTCAGATACAAGTACTCCCCGAGTGCGGAGGATGGTCCAAGGTCGTGGATTGTTTTAAAAAGGACTATGTGCCATATCTCGAAACGTATACACAAGGCCATATGATACTTGTAATTGACTTCGATAAAGACCCGAACAGATTCGAATCGGTCAAGTCTGAGATTCCCGATCCGTTAACTGACAGAGTGTATATCGTTGGTGCATGGGACGAACCGGAAGGAATAAAACTCGGGCCTCTCGAAAGCGTGGGCGGGTTGCTTGCAAGCGATTGCCAAAACGGAGATAGTATCGAAAGTTGTGGAAGAGGGTAAATAGAAAAAGTAGCGTATCCTTGTTTTTGATCAAAAAAAACAAACAGGCACGAAGCCTGAAGGAGGATACGCTACAGATGAAAGGATATAACG
>JBOGOW010000141.1:0-8551 GCA_050748285.1 Pyrinomonadaceae bacterium | reverse complement strand
AAAAATTCTTCCGCCAACTGCGACCCGATACCGCCCTTGCTCACGCGCGGGCTTTTGCAAAGCCGCAAAGACGTAAAAAAATTATCAGTGTCTATCTGTGTGATCTGTGGCTAAAAATTCTTCCGCCCGCTGCGACCTCATATCGCCCTTGCTCACGCGCGGGCTTTTGCATTTGGTTTGGACATTCGGCATTGCAGTTTCTAGACTTGAGCTGAAGATGCCGGAACGTCCGACGCCAAAAAAAACACTGACCGGACTTGCCGCGCGGCTTGGGAGGCTGCCGGCTGAGAAGAGGCGAGCCGCGTTGGAAGTGAGTGCGGCGCTTGCGGGTGTTAGCTTGCGCGTTAGCCGCGATTTCGTTGAGGCGGTGCCTAAGGCGGCAAAGATACTTTCGGCAGATGATCTTCGTTCGTGGGGTGAATTTGGCCGGCGGATCGCGATGGGAAACGCCGAATCGGGTTCAAAGTTTTTCACTTCCGGTGTTAAGCATCTTTCAGAAATGCCCGAAACATCTCGTGAGCATTTATTCAAGATATGCACGCGGCAGCTCGTTCTCTCAAGCTCGACAGCTCTTGAAACTTTCGAGCTGGTTCCGCAAATTGCAGCGGAGATAAATGACGATGTGCTTTTGACCGATGTGCTCGAGATCGGAGTCGAGATAGCAAATCGTTCGGCGAAACACAGCTCGGATTTTCTGCAACGCACGCCGGCGGTTGCCGCAGCGCTCGCCGCTTTCGGTTCGAAAAAACAGCGAGTCGCAAAAACCTATCTTGAATTAGCAAATAATTTCGTCAACCGCACGGGTGGAATGACCGCCGACCTTTGGGCAAATCTTCCCGGAGCGGTTTCGGGGCTAAAGGCGAAACAAGCGGTGTGTTTGGGCGAATCGGCGTCGAAAGCGATCGATCACGGCGGTAGCGTAACGCTTCATTTTCTGTCCGCCGGTGCCGAAGTGATGCGGTCGATGGACGAGGTTTTTGACGAATGGCGTTCGCTGCTTGATCGAATAGCCGGACACGGCAATGCAGTTGTTATTGCATTTCTGCGTGCAACGCCAAAGTTTGTAAAGCAGATCGCCGCGATAAAACTTGATGGCGAATCGGAAGGCAGCGTTAAGACGGCAGCCGTAAAGCGCGTGTTGAATTTAACTAACGAGATCGGGAACGCTGACGGCGAAAGCGCTCTTGCCGCGTTTCGCTCATCGGCGTTTGCGTTGCGAAAAGTTTCGCTCGATCAATACGAAAAATGGATCGCGACCGGTCTCGATCTGATGCATGGCGAATCGACGAAGGCCCGCCGCAGTTATTTCGCGCTCGAAACGCGGCAATCGAACGACCTGCTTTTGCAGACGCGAACCGGGTTGCAGCTCGAAACCGTGCAGCACGTTTTGCGGCTTTATATCGAAGCGCTTACGGGCCGCAGGGTAGAGATAGCGCCGCTTTCGGCGATACCGCAGGAATCGCGTATCGGCGACGGAAAGTCTATCTTTCTTCCATCGTCGATCGCGGAATTTGACACGGACGAGATGGATTTTCGACTTTACAAAGTGCTTGCCGCACACGGCGCCGGGCAGATCGAATTTGGGACATTCGATAAAGATACGGTTGATTTGAAAGCGGCGTTCGCGGAACTCACCGACTTTTATTCGGCGACTGCCGACCAGCTTGACGCTTTTTCACACGCCGGCTATATCGAGGATCTCCAAAAAGGCGAACACGCAGGTCTGACCGGCGTTGGGATTGAAAGTCGCAGCGGCGAAAATTCAATCCAAAATCTTCCCAGCGATTCCGATTACCGCGAAGTATTGAAGACGTTTCCCGAACCGCGGCTTGCAAGAAAGATCTTCGGGACAATGGAAAACTCGCGGATCGATTCGCGATTGCGGCAAACTTATCGCGGGCTTCGAAAAGATCTCGACCTAATGCAGGAATATCTTCGCCGTAGCCGACCGTACATCTTCGACATACCCATGCATCTGGTGCCGTTCGAACTGCTTTTTCAAATCACGCTCTGCGGTGGCGCGACCGACGATGCAAAAATGTTCTACGGCCAGATCGTTTCCGAGATCGAAAGCGTCATCGAAAATTACTTGGTTACAAACCGCCGTCCAACGGAAAATGGAAAATGGAAAATGGGAAATGACGAAACGAAATCAGAATTTTCATTTCCAACGGTTGCCGATTCGCTGATGGCGACGAGTCGCGTTTACAACCTTTTTCAGAATATTTCGCCGGATCAATCGCAAGATGCAGAGAGCGACACGCAGGAAGAGAAAACCGATTTCGCTTACGATGACAAAAATACAGGCGAGGCTATGGCCGACGATCAGGCTAAACGCGAGGAGCGGCCTAAGTCGATGCAGGACATACGCGACCTTTTTAATGCGTGGAACAGCCTTGACGACGAAGGCGAGCCGGACGACATCAGCGGCTCGGAGGCATGGTCGAATAATGAAATGCCGGAGCAGGCGTTGGAGCCGGGCGACGAAGCGTTTGCCTATGACGAATGGGATCGCGAGCTGAACGATTACCGCGTCGGATGGAGCCGCGTGATCGAGAAAAAAGTAAAGCAGGGCGACCGGAATTTTGTCGAGCTCGCGCGGTCGCGCTATCGCGGCGTGATCTCGTCCATTCGCCACCAATTCCAATTGATGAAGCCCGAAAATCTTACTCGAATAAATCGCGAAATCGACGGCGAAGATTACGACCTGAATGCGTTGGTCGATTATGTGATCGACCGAAAGGCGGACGGACGGCAATCGGAAAATATTTATACGAAACGTCTGCGGAAACAGCGCGATGTCGCGGTTTCACTTTTGCTCGATCAATCGTCTTCAACAGCCCGGACGATAACGCGAAATCCCTTACAGCCATACACTTATCCCGGAAGGCGAATAATAGAAATCGAAAAGGAAGGGCTGGTTTTAATGAGCGAAGCACTCGAGGCCGTCGGCGATGTTTACGCGATAAATGGCTTCACAAGCGAGGGACGGCGAAATGTAAAGTTTTATGTAGTAAAAGATTTTCACGAGAAATATTCCGACGAAACTGAAAAGCGAATTGGCGGAATTACATTTCAAAACAACACGCGTCTCGGTGCCGCGATTCGCCATGCCGCGCATAAATTATTAAGGCAGGAAAGCCGCACGAAGCTGCTCATTATTCTGACCGACGGACGACCGTACGACCATGACTACGGCGATGCCCGCTACGCCCGCGAAGACGTACGCGAGGCGCTGACCGAAGCCAAAATAAGCGGCATCACGCCATTCTGTATCACCATCGACCGCGAATCCGAAGCCGAACTCCGCGACCTCTACGGCGATGTCGGCTACACCATCATCGACGACGTACTCTCGCTACCCGAGCGAATGCCGAATATTTATCGGAGATTGACGAGTTAATAATGCTTGGCAGATCGCGGTATGAACTTGGAAGACTATTTCGACTTTCTGTAAGCCGATGACATTCGGATCAAAGAAACGCCGCTGACTTCCGGTCGGACAAACAAAATGCCGTTCCTGATGAAGTTGGATGATGCGATTCCGCTCTTTTGCAAAAGCCCGCGTGTAAACAAGGGCGGTACGCGCATCGTCGGAGCAGGCAGGGATGCCTGCGTTCCAGTCGTATCGCCCTTGCTTACGCGCGGGCTTCTGCATTTCGCGTTCGCGTTTCTTTATGTAATTTCGTTACAATAGGCGTGTTGTTTTCGCACGCTCGTTTACACTCGCATTTGCGGCCCGCCAAATCATAAATGAATTTCTTACAGGCAATAATTCTCGGCATCGTTCAGGGTTTGACCGAGTTCATTCCGATCAGTTCGACGGCGCATCTTGTATTTGCGAGCCGTTGGACGGGAATTTACGAAGGAAATGCTGCGCAGATCACGGCGACGATGGCGGTGATACAACTCGGAACGCTTGCGGCTGTTTTTGTTTATTTTGCGTCGGACATTTGGGGAATCGGAACGGCGTTTATACGCGATCACTGGAATTTTATTTTTCATAAACGAAAGATGCGTTTTTCGGGAACGGACGGCAGGCGACCGATCTGGATGTCGAACGAGGCGTGGCTCGGCTGGCTGATAATCATCGGGTCGATTCCGATAGGCGTTATCGGTTTACTCCTGAAAGATTTTATCGAGGGCGAGGGAACGAAGAACCTTTGGACGATCTCCGTAATGCTGATCGTCGTTGCGGTTTTGCTTTTTATCGCCGAAAAGGTCGGGGCGCAGCGAAAAGAAATGCGGCATCTCGGTCTGGTCGATGCAATCGTCGTCGGTTTTTCGCAGGTGCTTGCGCTGATGCCGGGAGCAAGCCGTTCGGGTTCGACGATAATGGGCGGACTGTTGGCGGGCGAAAAACGTGAAACCGCCGCGCGGTTTTCGTTTCTGCTGTCGATCCCGGCAATTACAGCAAGCGGCTTGCTAGAGCTACGCGAAGCGATTCGAATCATTCCGTCGGATGATTTTACTCCGCTGATCGTCGCGACCGTCATTGCGGGAATCGTCGGATATTTATGCATTTGGTTCCTGCTTGCGTTTTTAAGAAAGAACAGCACGAACATTTTTGTTGTTTACCGGATCATACTCGGCAGCGTTATTTTGGTTCTTCTTTGGCAGGGTGTTTTGTTGCCATAGACAATTTGAGTCCTTTTAAATTCAGTTTATCGAGTTGACGGTATCGCCCTTCCTTACGGTCGGGCTTGTGCAACACAGTCGGGCTTGTGCAGCATTCCATGGAAAAGCAGTGGGTAATTGAAAAACACGATCATGCGGCGGCGGCACAACTTGCAAGCCAACTGAACGTGTCAACGTTGCTTGCCGCATTGTTGATCGCTCGTAACTTGGATTCGGTCGAAAAAGCAGATCACTTCCTCAACCCGAGTCTGAACGATCTGCACGAACCTAATCTTATGAAGGGTATGGAGCAGGCTTCCGACCGCTTGCTTACTGCCATCGATTCGAAAGAAAAGATTCTGATCTGGGGCGATTACGACGTTGACGGGACGACCGGCACGACGCTTTTGCGAAGCGTGATTCGAACGCTCGGCGGGACGAGCTCGTTTCATATCCCAAATAGATTCACCGAAGGTTACGGCGTAAATATTCCGGCGCTGGAAAAAGCAAAAAGCGACGGCGTCGGTCTTGCGATAACCGTCGATTGCGGGATAAGAAGTTTTGAACCGCTGGAATGGGCAAAGGAAAACGGCTTGGACGTGATAGTAACCGATCATCATTTGTCGGATGAATCGCGCGGAAATCCGCCGGCGTTCGCGGTTGTAAATCCAAATCAGCCGGGATGCGAATATCCCGATAAAAATCTCGCCGGAGTCGGCGTTGCCTTTAAACTCGCCCACGCACTCCTGCGTGAACGCGGGATGGAAAGCGAATTGAACGATCTTTTAAAGATCACCGCGATCGGAACCGTTGCGGACATGATGCAGCTCACCGGCGAAAACCGCGCGATCGTTGCACTCGGTTTGCGCGATTTGCCGAATACGAAAAACGTCGGTTTGAAAGCGTTGATGGAAGTCGCCGACTGCACATCGGAAATGACCAGCTACCACATCGGCTTTCGAATCGCACCGCGCATAAACGCCGCCGGTCGAATGGATGCCGCTCGATACGTTGTCGAATTGTTCGAAGCGGAAAGTTTCGCCGAAGCACGAAAGCTTGCCGCATTTTTGGACAGCCGCAACCGCGAACGTCAAACCGTTCAGCAGAAAATTACGGATCTTGCATTGTTTGAATCGGAAGGTTTGGCGGATCGAAAATTTATCGTCGTCGCGGGCAAAGGCTGGCATCGCGGCGTGATCGGGCTCGCGGCTTCACGAATTGCGGAGCGCCTTCATCGCCCGACGATCGTGCTTTCAACTGAGGACGGCGTCGCGCATGGAAGCGCGCGAAGCATTCCCGGCTTTCACCTTCTCGACGCCCTTGATTCGGCAAAAGAACTTTTCGATCAATACGGCGGTCACGCCGCCGCCGCCGGAATGAAAATGCCCGCTGAAAATATCGAAGAAGTTTCACGCATATTGCATGAACACGCTTCCCAAGATGAGTATTCCAATCTATTTACACCGCAGCTTTTCGTCGATGCTCATGTTTCGTCCGCTACACTTTCACTTGCGACTGTTGAAGAAGTCGCACGCCTTGAACCTTTCGGTATGGGAAACAGGAAGCCGGTGTTCGTTACAAAAGACCTCGACATTTCAACCGAACCGGTCGTTTTGAAAGAGAAACATCTGCGTTTGAAATTAAGAAGCAGCGACAATAAAACATTTGAAGCGATTTGGTGGGACGGAGTAATTAGATCACAGGGGCGAACGCTGAAGCCCGGAAACAGCATCGAATTAGCTTATGTGCCGGAGAAGAACGTTTGGAACGGGAATGAACGGCTTCAACTTGTAGTCGAAGATTTGAGGGAACATAATTAAAAACGTGAACGAACGAGCGACAGATCAAATTCAATCATGGAGATTTCGAAAGAACCTCCCGCGGTTTGTCCGCTTTGCCGCGATCGCCTGTATTGCGCTTGTTTTGCTTGCGGTCGGTATCGGGCTTTATCGTGCAAAAAATGTTGCAGATTTTCGCATGATCGGATTTCCGACCGAACTTTCGAAAGAGGTAATATCGAAAGTCGATTCATACGAAAGGCGTGAGTTTGAAGGCGACAATCTTAAATATCATCTAATAGCGGATCAGGCGACGACATTTAGCGATAATCATCAGGAGCTGTCCAATGTGCATTTGCAATTGTTCGGAACTGCATCTGAAGTCGATGAGATCACGGCCGCAAAGGCGGTTTATGTTCCCGGCGAACAAAAAACCTTTACCGGTTACTTCGCCGGCGATGTGAATGTAAAAACGCGCGACGGACTAAAACTTCGCACCGAACAGATCACCTACACGGATACAACCAAAATTATTTCCGCCGAGGAAAATGTCCAATTTGAACGCGCAAACGTGAGCGGGAAATCGTTCGGAGCCATCGTTCGAGTAAATAATCATACCGTCGAACTGCCGCGAGATGTTGAGTTCGCACTGAATGGAGCGAACGGAAATATTACCAATATCAAATCGGGGCGGGCGGTCTATATTCAACTGCCGGAGGCTGTCGAATTTTACGACGGCGTTAGTTTTGAATCGAATCGCGGTTCAACCGAAACCGTTAGCGCGACCGCAAATTTTGCAAAAGCGTCGCTCGTAACAACCGGAACAGATGAACGCGCCTTTACCAGGATCGATATGAACGGCAATGTTGCAATCGATCGAAAGCAAGGCAGCGAACATTCGACCGCGACCGCAGCGTCGGCAACATACGACAAGACGCAGAATCGTTTTGAACTTTCGCAAAATGTAGTTATCGAGGTCGCTCAAGGCGATGGCGCAAGACGCATCACCGGCGAACAAGCTTTCTACCAGCTGACGGAAGGCAAGTTCGAAATTTCGGGTTCCGCCGAAATAAGCGGCGGTGGCGATTCTGCGAAAGGTGATCGGATTGTCGGTGAACTCCGCGGCAATGGAATGCTGCAACTCGCAAATGCGATCGGCAATGCATACGTTTCGCAGAATCGCGACGGCCAGCAAACCGAGATGAACGCAAATGAGATTCACGCCAAATTTGATGCCGGCGGCGAGATCGCTTTCGCAGATACCGCCGGACAAACACGAATATTTAGACAATCGGAAGCGGCGCAGTCTTCGACGATCGAAGTTAACGCGGATTCTAAAGTAAAAGCCGCCTTTCGACCGCAAGGCCTTTTTGATCAGGTTGCGACCGAAGGGCGAACGACGATCAAATTCGATTCGCCGAATGATGTGTCGAGCAGACAAATATCCGCCGATTCAGTCAAATCTGTGTTTCAAACTGATGGGCGTTCCATGAAACGCGCCGAGGCAGTCGGCGATGCAGAATTTCTTATCGAGCCGCACAAAGCAAGTGTCGAAAATAATCGTGTGAAGGTAAATTCACCGAGAATCGATTGCGATTTTTATGCCAACGCAAATTCCCCGAGCGTTTGCGTCGGCGAACGCAAGGCGAAACTTGTCAGATCGCCGACCGTTTCGCGCGAGGGGCGAGGCGAACAGATCGTAACGTCGGAAAAGCTGACGGCCAGGTTTGATCAAAAATCATCGGCTGTGAATGAGATCGAAGCCTTTGGAAACGCGAAATTTGTCGAACTCGATCGAAATGCTTCCGCCAATTCGATCTATTTCAACGCTGTTGATGAAAGTGTCAAACTTCGCGGCGGCGAGCCGACGGCGTGGGATTCCACGGCGCGGCTAAAAGCAAACGAGATCGATTGGGATACAAAAAACAAACGTTCGAGTTATCGCGGTTCGGTCACCTCGACCTATTACAAAGCAAATGGAATGGGAAAGGGAACGCCCTTTGGCGATTCGGATAAGCCCGCTTACGTAACTTCTGAAAAGAGCGAACTCGATCACTCGAACGAGATCGCGGTTTATACCGGCAACGCGAGAGCGTGGCAGGGAACTAATTACGTCCGCGCAGTGGCGATCACATTTAAGAAACGCGAATCGATAA
>JBOGOW010000140.1:0-8617 GCA_050748285.1 Pyrinomonadaceae bacterium | reverse complement strand
ATAGAGGGAAGTTATAAGATCGCGGGCGTCGCGAATATTGGCGAATCGTTCGCACCGCCTTCGATGACGACGATCGAATACCCGCACATTCAAACACACCGATATTATCGCCGCTCAGTAACCGATGCTAAAGTTGTCGACTTAAAAATATCGTCGGCAAAGATCGGCTATATAGAAGGCAGCGGCGATCGCGTTCCTGATGCGATACGACAAATGGGATTCAGTCTCGATGTGATCTCAGAAAATGATCTGGCGAGCGGCGACCTTTCGCGGTTCGATACGATCGTTGTCGGAATTCGGGCGTATCAAGTTCGCCCCGACGTTGTTGCCAACAACAAGCGTTTGCTCGAGTTTGCAAACAATGGCGGGACGTTGATAGTGCAGTATCAGCTTCCGTCATACGCACAATTAAACTCGATGCCGTTCCCTGCGCAAATGGGGCCGCGGGTCGTCGATGAAAATGCAAAGGTAACGATACTAAAACCTGTTCATCCGATCTTGAATTTTCCAAATAAGATAACACAATCAGACTTTGACGGTTGGGTGCAGGAACGAAACCTTTACAATTTTTCTACTATGGACCCGAAATACACAGGTTTGCTGGAATCGCATGACGCGGGCGAGGCAGAAAACTCCGGCGGTCTTGTTGTTGCGGATGTCGGGAAAGGGAAGTTCATCTATTGCAGCTATTCGATGTTTCGACAATTGCCGGCGGGAGTTCCTGGAGCGTATAGTTTGTTTGCGAATATCTTGAGCTACGGTCAAAAGCCCGCACGTCAGTAGCACGCTTGTTGCCGAAGCCCGCGCGTGAGCAAGGGCGAAATCAGCAATTGATTTTACAAAGACCGCCGGCAAATCGACATGAGAAATCGAGTTTCTAGTATCGCCCTTGCTTACGCGGGCTTCTGCATCGGAGGCACGCTCGTTCACACTCGCGTTTGCGGCCCGGGTTTGATTTTTTAGCCCTTACTTCGTGCGGGCTTCTGCATTGGCGGCTGTTATTCGATTGTTGCCAGTACTTCACCGGCGGTAACTGTATCGCCTTCGGCAAAACGAATTTCTTTGACGGTACCGTCTTTTGGCGATTTCAATTCGTTTTGCATTTTCATTGCCTCGACCACGAGAACACCATCGCCTTTGTTCACGGCTGCTCCAACTTCTACAAGGATACGAACAACCTTTCCCGGCATTGCTGTTTTTATCTCGGCTGTGCCGTCCGTGGATTCGTCGCTTCCGGCGGAACTTCGCAGGCGTTTCGGGTCGATCAGTTTTATCTCAAATTCACGGCCATTAACCGTAACCGATCTAGGTTGGCCGAGCCCTTTTGCCGGAGCGACGTATGTCTCGTAAACCTTTCCATCTTTTTTTATCAAAAAAACATTTGGTTCGGGTTCGGAAACCTCGACGTCAAACTCAGCTTCGTCGATAATTGCAGTGACCGCATCGCCGTTTCGGCGCAGTTCAATTTGATGTTGATCGCCGCCGATCTCGGCTTGGAGTTTCATAGGAAGACTTTGTATGCGCTTCGCCGCCCGCATGGGCAGAAACGCGAGGGTGAACGAGCGTCCAATCCCCCAGCAGTCGCCAAAGGGAGAGGAGGATGTCTGAAAAGTTTTTTGAAGAATCTGTAACCACTAAACCACACGAAAAAACACTAATTAAAGTCAAAAACGTCTGAATTTCGTGTAGTTTTGTGTGATTTCGTGTTTACATTTCTTTAGTTTTTCCGCTTTTTAGACAACCTCTCACTCGTACGCTGATAAGGAATACGATTTATTCTAACAAACAGAGTTCGGAATAGAGAAATTGCGGGGGCAAGCCCACCTTCCTTACCTGACTTGTATTCAAATTCTTTCTTTCTGCTTGTCGTTCCGAATATTAGAGATGAGTCAGCAATTATATTGTTCGCAGTCAGGAAGGCGGGCTTGCCCCCGCGCTTAAGCCTAGCCGAGAGTCCAACGGTAGAGTTCGACGTATTTTCGGGCGGCGTTTTCCCATGAATTGTCGATCGACATCCCGTTGCGTTGGAGCGTCTTCCACGCATCGCGGTCGCCGTAGGCGAAGAGGGCTTCGTAGATCTTTTCGAGAAAGCGGCCTGCGTCGGATGGCCCGAATTTGAAGCCGTTTCCTGTACCGCTGACGGCATCCCAATTCTGCACCGTATCGTCCAAGCCGCCGACCGCGCGGACTATCGGCACGGTACCGTATCGCAGCGAATACATCTGATTCAAACCGCACGGCTCGAACTTCGACGGCATCATAAACATATCCGCGCCTGCCTCGATAAGGTGTGCAAGCGGTTCGTTGTAACCGCGATAGACGCCGACCTGATGCGGAGCATAATCGCGTAGCGTCTGCCAGAAATCTTCGTATTTTTTCTCACCCGAACCGAGCGAAATTACATACGCTCCGGTCGCAACGATCTCGCCCGCGACCTGCATCATAAGGTCGATTCCCTTCTGTGCGGTCAATCGCGTGATGTTTGCGATGATCGGCCGGTCGAGAACGACCGGAAGCGAGTATTTTTCGAGCAAGGCTCGCTTGCACTCGCGTTTGCCTTCGAGATCGACGACATCGAAATGTGCCGGAAGTTCGGAGTCGGTCGCAGGATCCCAAACCTCGTAATCGACGCCGTTCGTGATGCCGATCAGACGCTTCGCACGCTGCCGCGCCAGCCAATCGAGGCCGTAACCGTTTTCACCGGTTTGAATTTCCTGTGCGTATTTGCGCGAAACTGTCGATAGCGTATCCGAATTTTCGAGACCGGCTTTCATTGCCGATGCAAAGCCGTTGAATGAAAACGCGGCTCGTGCGTAATCGCTGCCAAAACCGAGATCCCACAATTCGCCCATGCTGAAAGCGCCCTGATAAGCCATGTTGTGGATTGAGAAAACGGTGCGCGTATTTTGCCAGAAAGGATCCCATCGACGGCGTTCGGCAATCTCGACGGCCGCGAACCCGCAGTGCCAGTCGTTGAGATGAACGATGTCCAATTGTTTTCCAAGCCGCCTGAGCAACGCGATCGCGGCGTGGTTGAAAAATGCGAATCGCTCGTAATCTTCCGTAAAACCGTATATTGAATCGCGATGAAAATACGAAGGAGCGTCGATCAAAAACGTAGGCGAGCCGTTCGCTTCGCTGTAAAAAGCCTTCGCCTGATAAACGCCGCCACGCCAATCGACATTCAGGTCATGTATCGCCGTCTCCCAAAGATATTCGCCCTTCGTTTGCAAGTAGCACGGCGTTATCAAAACCGAATCGATCCCGACCGCCTTCAACGCCTTCGGCAACGCCCCAGCCACATCGCCCAAACCGCCCGTCTTAGAATAAGGAACCGCCTCCGAAGAAATCACCGCTACTCTCATAATGAAAAAGAATCGTAATTAGTTAATCGTGAATCGCACCGTAGGTCAAACGAAGAATAAGAGGAGTTTAACTGAAGCCGGTTGTTTCCGACCGCAATTAGCTCGAACACGAGATCGACGGTCAAAGAGCGTCTGCTATTTACATTTTTGCATTACAAAAAAAGCGGGAGGCATTATGCCTCCCGCGTAATAGTTCGAAAAAAATCGAAACTAGAAAATGATCCTCAGCTTAAGATCGATCTGACGGCCGCCAAGGTCATTGGTGGTCGAAATATCCTGATAAGCTGAGCCGTTACCAAGTTCGCCAAAACCAGAGCCGCCGGCAGCAATCGTCACTACGTCGGCTGCAAATCCACCCACTCGGAAATTGGGGTGATTGAGCAGATCAAGCGCCGTTGCTGAAAACTCGATACTGCGTCGTTCGCCAATTCTGAACTTCTTGGTCAAGGTTGTATCAATCTTAAAGAAGCCCGGGCCATAAACGATCAGGTTGTTGAAACCGCAGTCGCCGGCAGTTCTTGAGATGCAATTGCCGAACCCAGCCGGTGCGATGAATCGTCCCTGCGGGCCTCCTGTGCCGAATGTCGTGCCGTAGCCGCCGTTTGCGGTGTTCGAGACATCGATATTGAATGCCTTTTGAGTGTTCAAAATGATGTCATCCGGCAAAAAGAACACAGCTGTCGGTCCTTTCCTTATCTTGATAGCCTTCTGAAGTTCCTTGACCGTCAAACCGACAAGTTGGACATTTCCAAAAGCAAACGGGGAACCGCTCTGCCAGCGAAGCGTCGGAAGTATCGACCATCCTCCAACAAGGGCATCTATCAGCCCATTTGAACCAGACAAGAAACTTCTGCCTCGACCAAAAGGAAGATCCCAAGTAGCGTCAACTTTGAACTGATGACGCAGGTCGAAAGCCTGTACGTTCTTTGCCAGGTCAAGACCACCGGGCCGTTGTGTAAAGCCTGCAAAGACAACGCTGCTGGAAGCATAAGCATTCGCTTGTGCTTTTGAAAAAACGTAGCTTGCCTGAAAACGCAACCCATTCGAAAGTCTTCGACGAAGTTCGATCACACCTGAATCGTACCAAGTCAGATTGCTGTTATCTACGATGAACGAGCCGCCGGTATTCGACAGCGGGTTTACATAGAAGAAATTAGATGGAAGACCGTTCGCAATAGCGTTTGCCCTTCTAGCAGCACTTGCTTCGAAACTGGTTCCGTTGAACCCAAAGACATTCGGAGCGTTTGGTGAGAGCGCAGTAATTAATGTCGTGTTCCCGAAATTACCTCCAAACGCGTTGACCGCTGTCGAGCCTCCGGAGCCACCATAACGGGCCGGATTCAGTGGGTCGTAATTCGCCACAGTGTTGAAATATGCCAGCAATATTGGCAGTGGCGACGTGCCTGTTGCGGCACCAAAATAGGCATAGGTCGGCACCCTGTTAATTACCGTTCCGGTCGCCGAATTCGTAGCCCGACATTGTCCGTTCACAAAGAACCCGGAACAATAGCGCCGAAGCGTATCTCCAGCGGCAAATGCAGCCTCATTGGCAATAAGATTAGCCTGTGCTAACCCAAACTCAGCTGCAAATCCGCTCTCGATCGTATTGAATTCATTTATGTCGTACTGACGCTGCAAGTCTTTGCCTCGGTTGCCGACATAACGAAATTCGATAACCGTGTTCTTATCGAGTTCGCGTTGATAGCCGAAACTAAAAGAAGCAACGGAACCCGTTTTCAGATCAGGGCTGAACGTATTTGTTGAAACGCCCGAAGTAAGTGCGATCGGGAAACTCGGCGACGTTCCGATGATGTTCGGACGCGGTGTCAGATTGGGATTATTCGCATCACGAAGGTTTGTACCGACAGTGATAAGTCCATTACCGATGGTTCGCGAAAGCGACTGCGAACCTCCCGGATTTGAGCCGTAAATGCTCTCCAGAAGGTTAAAGCCCTCGCGAACGAATGCAACCGAGTAACCGCCTCGGAAAACACTCTTTCCTTCGCCGCCAAACAGTCCTCGCAAAAAGCCGGGGTTGTTGAAATTTGGACTCCAAACAAATCCAAAACTTGGAGCGAAGTTATTAAAGTCATTCGGATATGCTTTTTCACCAGGCAAAAGCGGCACTACCCGTGGGTCGGTTCCGGTCAGCGTGCCAGGCTTAAAGATATTACCTAAGCCTGAAACGCCGTAAACCTGATCGAAACTTTCCAGGCGAGTGTAGGTATTCTCACTGACTGCAACGAAAGCTGTCTGAGGCTGCCAGCGAAGACCGAAGTTTACTGTAAAATTCGGTCTGATCCGCCAGCTATCCTGTGCAAACAATCCGTAGGTGTTTTGTTTTGCTTCAACGACTAACGTATCATTTTCACGATATGTGCCGTCCGGATTCAGAAAAGCGGTCGTTGTATATGCAGAGACACGGCCGATGAGAACAGCATAGAGATTTCGTGCTGCGGTCAACTGGGCAGGGGACGCTCCAGAAACTGACGTTGAATTGAAGATTCCAAAAGCCGAATCCGACGAATCGATACCAAAACTTACCGTAGGTACGATACGCCCGATAGACGAACCTTCGCGTCTGATCAGCTTATACTCCCCGCCAAAATTGATAGAATGATTTCCTGCATTCCAGGTAACCGAATCGGTAAAATCAAAGGTCGGCGTGTTGCGGTCACTATATGAGTTGCGCGAAACAGGAGAACCATTTGATACACCAGCTATCCCAGCCGGAATCGCAGCCTCTATGGCCAACACCCTGCCGCCCAAATAGTCATAATCTGCGGCCGAAATGCCATCGCTGAACGTGGAAAGTCCGGTCGAGAATGCATATCTGGCCTCGTTAACGACATTCTGGCCAAAGGTCGAACGTAAGGCAGTCGAATAAGAATCACGAACCGAACCCTGCGTATATGACGGGAAACCCGGAAAACGTTCGTCCTGCGAATTCAAAAAGTCTTTAGAAGGAACGAATTCCTGTTGATTGGTAACAAATTCAAGACTGTGATTTTTCGTAAGGTTGAAATCCAATCGGACAGCCAAAAACTTTCTGGTCGAATCTCCCGACGGAGAAAAGTTATAAAGAAAGAGTCCCGGAGTGGTAGGAATCGGCGAGATCGTTCCGGTTGTTCCGACAGCTGTTCGAATGCGTGCCAAAACGGCCGCGATAGTCGGGTCTGGAGTAAACGTACACGTCGAGCATGCAGCAGTCTGGGCGATCTGGAGTACGTTGGCCTGCCGTGTTACGCCACCGGCTATGTACTGATAAAATCCCTGTTCCGCTTCGGGCGAAAGGATCGTCCTGGTACGCGATTGTGTTTGTGGAAGGCGAAATTCTTCATAGTTTACAAAGAAGAATCGTTTGTCTTTTCCGTTATCCAAAAACTTGCCGCCGCCATCGCCAAAGCGCGGAAATGGTATCGGGCCGCCGAAACTCGCGCCATACTGGTTTAGCCTAATGAGCTGACGTTCAGCTTTGCCGTTCGCATCTCTTTGGCCGTCACGGTTGAGATACCAGTAGTTTGCATTCAATGCTTCATTTCGATGTTGAAAGAATGCTGAACCGGTGTAGTCATTCTTACCGCGTTTGGTAACGAATTTGATTTGAACCGCTCCATCACCACCCGATTCGGAACCGGGGTTTGAAGTCGAAACATTCACTTCTTCAATAGCATCAACACGCGGACGAACGTATGTAAAGTAACCGTCCGAAGATCGAAGCAGGTTATCCTGTACGTCAACGCCGTCGATTGTGATGCTCAAGCTTCCTTTCGGCAAACCGTTGATAGATGCCGACCTCGGCCTGCCGACCGTCGCCGTTCCGGGTAGCAGCCCGATAAGATCGAGTGCATCGCGTGAAGCGATCGGGGTCTCAGTTATCTGTCGCCCGGTAATATTTGTACCAACGGCCGCGGTCTGCGTCTGCAGCACCTCGCCGCCGCTTGTAATAACGACCGTTTCGCTGACCACGCCCGCCTCAAGGCTTACGTTTACCGTCGTCGGTGTTCCAACGTCAACTTTGACGTTTTCAACGACAGACGTCTTAAAATTCGCGGCCACGACCGTAACCTTATAAAGGCCCGCTCCGAGTGCCGGAATTCGATAGTTTCCAACGTCGCTTGTTACGACCGTATAATCGACTCCGCTTGGGCCGACCACGGTAACTTTCGCACCCGCGATAACGGCGCTGTTGGAGTCGGTGATATTACCTGCTATCGAGCCGGCGGTCTGGCCGAACAAACAAAGATTTGCCACAATGAGCACAGCGAAGGCTGCGATCAAAGTTGCGAGTCTTATTTTCATAGTGTCCTCCTAATGGAACTTGTAATTTTGACTAAAAAGTTAATGGAATAACAACCGCAATAATTGCAATCAGCAACCACAAGCCATTAAGGAGTGCTGTTATATTTAGGGTGCGTCCGCTCATTATAACGCAATAAGCGTGCCTAAAGCAACGGCAAGAAAAATCGTTGATGTAAAAGGATTTACAGGACGATTGCCTTGACTTACGGTAGTTTTTAGTCAGAGTTTCGGATAATATTCAAATTCTTGTAGAAACGCCGAGCTGTATCACGAATAGTTATAGGCGCAAAAAGGGCTGAGGATCGGAGTCCGCAGCCCTGTATTTTGGTGAAATTTGAAGCGCGTTAAGTCTGCATCGAGGCGAGGAATTCGGTGTTTGTTTTGGTTTTTGCGAGGCGTTCCAGGACGACTTCCATTTGCTCGACTGGGGAGAGCGGGTTGAGGACGCGGCGCATTACCCAGACTCGATTTAGATCTTCTTTGCTGATGAGCAATTCTTCCTTTCGCGTACCCGACCTTTGAAGATCGATTGCCGGGAATAGTCGCTTGTCCGAAAGCCTTCGGTCAAGGTGAATTTCCGAGTTGCCGGTTCCCTTGAATTCTTCAAAGATCACGTCGTCCATACGCGAGCCGGTGTCGATCAGCGCGGTTGCGATGATGGTCAGCGAACCGCCTTCCTCAATGTTTCGAGCTGCACCAAAAAATCTTTTTGGACGCTGCAACGCATTCGAATCGATGCCGCCGGAAAGTATCTTGCCCGATGGCGGCACGACCGCGTTGTGAGCTCGGGCGAGGCGTGTGATCGAATCCAGCAAGATAACGACATCGCGTTTATGTTCGACGAGGCGTTTTGCTTTTTCGATAACCATATCCGCGACCTGAACGTGGCGCGTCGGCGGCTCGTCGAATGTCGAAGAAATAACTTCGCCGCGTACCGAACGCTGCATATC
>JBOGOW010000139.1:0-8644 GCA_050748285.1 Pyrinomonadaceae bacterium | reverse complement strand
GGACAGGAGTGTCCCAGCTCCGGCGAGAAAATTGCTGTCGGTGGTTACGTCCGACGAAGCGTCGCCCGTTGGGGACAGGAGTGTCCCTGCTCCGGCGAGAAAATTGCTGTCGGTGGTTACGTCCGACGAAGCGTCGCCCGTTGGGGACAAGAGTGTCCCTGCTCCGGCGAGAAAATTGCTGTCGGTGGTTACGTCCGACGAAGCGTCGCCCGTTGGGGACAAGAGTGTCCCCGCTCCGGTGGACGCTCCGGCGAGGTGTCCGTGGGTCGCGTTTACGCCGACGAATTCGGTGAGTGTGGTATCGAATTTCAATCCGAGACGGTCGAGGCGCGTCCGAAGGATTTTGTCGGCAGCCACGGCTTTTTCGTAGGCGTCGGGCCATGAATAAACGAGCGTGCCGACAGCCTTCCAGCCTGCTGAATACGCTATCGAGACCTTGTAAAATTCTGTGCTGGGATTTCCTTTAATACCGAAAACCTTTACGCGATTCTTGCCGCCGTCTGCTAATTGGATCGTCGAAAAATCGGCGACCACATCCGGCGTTATGTAGGATTTTGGGTCGCCCATTTCATAAAGAAGCTGCTCTTTTACGGATTGAATATTGACGCGGCCGCCGGTGCCATCGTGCTTGGTGACGACAAATTCGCCGTCTCGCGTGGCCTCGATTATCGGGAAGCCGATATTTGCCATGTCTGGAATATTCTGCCAGTCATATTGACAATTACCGCCGCTCGATTGCGCGCCGCATTCGATAATATGCCCCGCGATCGTGCCTGCCGAAACCAAATTCCAATCGTCGAATTTCCATCCGAACTCGTGCATAAGCGGTGCCAGAGTTAATCCGGTATCGGTAAGACGTCCGCCGACAATTACCTGTGCGCCTTTCGAAAGAGCTTCGACCAAACCTTGAGCTCCGAGATAGACATTTGCGGCCTGCACCTTATCGCGAATTTCGGAAAGCGGCTCGCCGGTTTCCATGTTGGTGATCTCGACGCCTTTATCTGCAAATTCGTCCAGACGGTCGAGAATGTCGTCGCCGGTAACTACGCCGATCTTTAGTTTGCCGGCAAAGCCCATCTCGCGTGCCGCATCGCGGATCGCTTCGGCACAGCCGTTAACATTCACGCCTCCGGCATTCGAAAGCACCTTGATGTCTTTCTCAACGCAATCCGGCAAAATTTCGCGGATCAAGGCGACGAAATCTTTCGCATAGCCTGCCTGCGGATCGCGGGCGCGCTGCTTTTGCATGATGCTCATCGTCACCTCGGCGAGGTAATCGAGCATCAGGTAATCTATCGGGCCTTTGCGAACCTGATCGACGGGTGCGGTCAACAAATCGCCCCAAAATCCCTGCCCGCCGGCAACACGAACCTTTGTCTTCATAAGGTTTCGATTAGAAAACAATTGTGAGCGCACGTCAACGCCCAACTATGCAATTTGCATTGAAAGGCTTGAGCGTATCAACAATCCCCGATATTAATTGACAATTTTTTCAGCTTTGTCGGCCGCTTTCTTCGTTTCGAACCACACCTGTTTCGTTACCCATTTGGTTCCGTTCCAAGTTGTTACCGTGTAATATTTGCCTTTTTTATAGACTGTTTCGGCTACATCTTCCGTAACATCGACAGCGTTGTTGCCAAAATTTGTCGTTGTCTTTTTCACTTTATCGACGGCTGATTTTGTTGCGTCTGCGGCTTTTTCAAGTCCGTCGGTTACTACAACCTTGACCTTTGATACCGGACTTTTTGTGTCTTCGGATGGTTCATTCTCCTGAGCGATTGCCGTGCTGTATGTAATCAGTACGAAGCAGGAAACCACGGTGTACATAAATAATCTGCGTAAATTCATACGTTTACCTCTTGTTCTTTAATTTGCGGGGAGAGCCTTTGTTCCAATAGTGATTCATAACGCAGAATTCGTGCCACAAAAAGACGCCCGCCGGGACGCCTTTTTAGAAAATCATTTACAAAATATTCAGCAATCAATTTACGCGTCGAGGCGGTCCGTAAACTGCACGCTTCGCTTTACGATAAACCCATTTTGTGCCTCTCGCGGTTCTAACGGCAACCCATGTGCCGCCTTTCCACGCTTTGATTCCGACCCATTTGGTGCCGGTCCAAACTCGTCCGCCGACGTAGTGACCGACCCTTAAGCCTTTTTTCACACCCTTTTTCGACGTTTTGTAAACCTTCTTCGAGCCTTTTACGACCGTACTCTCGACCTTTTTAACCATGCTCTGGCCGTTTGCTTCAAGGCTGCCGGCCGATCCAACTGATCCGGCTGCGAAAACGAGTCCTAAAACAAAAGTCGTTCCTGCAATTATTCTGATCATTTGTCGTTTCATAATATCTCCCCTTTTACACTTAATTATTTCGAACATTTGAATTGATAAACTTAACAATGTCTTCCGTCGAGGTGCCCGGAAGAAACACTTCGGATACCCCGATATTTTTAAGCCCGTCGATATCTTCCTGCGGAACGATGCCGCCGACAAGCACGAGCGTGTCGTCCATTCCGTTTTCATGCAGCAGTTCAACAATTCGCGGACAAAGAGTTCGATGCGCGCCGCTTAGTATCGAGATGCCAACGGCGTCAACGTCCTCCTGCAATGCGGCCGCCGCGATCATTTCCGGCGTTTGCCGCAAGCCGGTGTAAATTACTTCCATTCCCGCGTCGCGCAGCGCGCGGGCGATCACCTTCGCTCCACGGTCGTGACCGTCAAGACCTGGCTTTGCGACCAACACTCGAATCTTTCGTTCTGACATCTACCGATAAGTATATTAGCGAATGAACGATGCGGGCAAACCGTCAACGCTGAAGAACTTTATTTTTAATATCCAAAACAGCGTTATTCGGAGAACCGAATATACATTTAACTTTTTCGAAAAGGGTCGAAGAGCGGCGAATTGCCGCTGCCATTTCGAACCAGCCGTGCGAGTTTATCCACAGCGGATTGTAGCTTTGGATCGGTTTGATAATGCCGTAACGCGGTTCTTCATTTTCTTTAACGAACGAACCGAACAGCCGATCCCAAATAATCAAGACCCCAGCGTAATTTCGGTCGAGATATTTATCGTTTACGCCATGATGAACGCGATGATGCGACGGCGTATTCAGAACATACTCGAGCGGCCCGAGCGTTCGGATCGCCTTTGTGTGAATCCAGAATTGATAGATCAAGTTGAATCCGTGCATCGTCAGAAACATCCACGGAGCAAATCCTAGGAGCATCACGGGCGCATAGAATATCCAATGCAAAATGCCGCTAAACCAGCTTTGCCGCACCGCGACACTCAGATTATATTGCTCGCTGGAATGATGCACGACGTGGAAATTCCAAAACAGACGCGTTTCATGGCTGACGCGGTGAAAAATATAATACGCAAGATCGTCAACAAAAAATAGGATCACCCAAGTCCACCAAACATCCGCCGCAAACTTAAACGGCGCAACGCTGTAACACCATAGATAGATATATCCGGTCGCCAATCCGAAAAGTGCACCGAAGGCTACGCTGACAAAGCCGAGTAAGATGTTTGTCCAAGTATCACGTTTGTCGGCGAAATGATCGGCGCCGTTTCGCCGAGCGAAGAAAGCCTCCAATGCGATCAACGCCGCAAATATCGGAATTGCAATTACGGTCGGACTGATCATATCTAAAACCTATTGAAAACCGACGTTTGATTCAAGTTTAGTATAAAATGGCCTCGATGCGTAGAATTATCAAGATCATAGTGCTCGCGTTGGCGGTGATTTTCATTGCAATCCAATTCGTCCGCATCGACCGCACGAATCCACCTGTCGATCCCAAAATGTCGATCGAGGCGCAGATGAATGTTCCCGCAGATGTGCAGATGCTGCTCGCACGTTCGTGCAGCGACTGTCATTCCAATAAAACCGTCTATCCGTGGTACACGCAGGTTGCGCCGGTCTCTTGGTGGCTCCGCGAACACATCGATGACGGCCGCAGGCATTTGAATTTCAGCGAATGGGGAAAGTACGACGCTGACAAACGAACCCGAAAACTCGAAGAGATCTGCGAAGAAATTCGTTCACACGCGATGCCGCTTCCTTCATACCTCTGGATGCACGATTCTGTTTTGAGCGATACAGAGATCGACGCTATCTGCAAATGGACATCCAACGCACAGTAACTCCGTGGCGGCAGCCCGCAGGTAAGTAAGGGCTTCTCAATGCAAAAGCCCGGGCGCTAAGATTGGCAGTTTAATTGTCTTTCCGCAAACAAAGTTGCTTAAAGGCGGAGCTCCAAACGCGGGGGCAAGCCCGCCTTCCTGACTTCGTGTAATGAATAACCGCACATTGAACGAAGTATTTCAACCAGTCGCAGTGAGGAAGGCGGGCTTGCCCCCGCCACTTTGACATCGGCGTTTGGCACCTGTTTCTGACATGATCTCCGCGATGCGATATAATCGATTTAATGAGTGATTTGAAAATTGTGCATTATCCTGATCCGGTTTTGCTTGAGGTCGGGAAGCCGGTTGGCGACGGTGAATTCGGAAAGTCGTTTGAAGAAACGATTGCACGGATGTTTACTTTGATGGAAGACGCGGGCGGCGTTGGTTTGGCGGCTCCGCAGGTCGGCATTTCGAAGCGATTTTTCATAATGGACATTCCCGAAGACGAGCGGCCGAGGCAGACGCATGTGCTTGTAAACCCGAGGATTCTGCATGTTGAAGGCGACCAGGTCGGCGACGAAGGCTGCCTTTCGTTTCCGGGACTTTATCAAAAGGTGAAGCGCGATATGCGGGTGATCGTTCAGGCTCAGGATGCGGCTGGCAAAGATATAGAGCTCGATCTGAACGGCCTCGCCGCACGCTGTGCGCTGCATGAAACCGACCATTGCGACGGCATTGTGTTTCTCGACCGAATGACGCCCTTGAAACGCGAACTCGCAAAGCGTAAAATCAGACAATTGCAGAAGACGGGGAAGTGGGAATAATGAATTTTGCGGACTGGACAAGTCCGCGTTCCATTTAATGAGCATCGAGGATACCAGGTTGACGGGCGAGGTTGGTTCAGTTCAAGAGCTGAATGCCTATCTACACGCGGGTTGGAAACTGATCCTGACCTACGTCGATCATTCCAACGACACTCAGCATCCGCGATATGTGATCTCCTGGCAGGAGGATTCCGAGCCGGTTGTGCCTGAACTGTTAGATGCGTGGGAACTGAGTGAGTTGAATCGACAGAAATATATCTAGAGAATGCCGCCCAAAATACGAGAACTGATTGCCGAACTGGAAAGGAATGGTTTCGTAAACCGCGGCGGCAAAGGAAGTCATAGAAATTTTGAACACCCGCTCGGATACCGTTTGACGATTTCGGGAAAATCAGGCGATGACAGTCATAATTACCAGCTAAAGTTGGTGAGAAAAGCCTTGAAGGAGTTAATGAAACGATGAATCGAATTGCCGATCAGTACGAAAAGATCGTTTACTGGAGCGACGAAGATCAAGTTTTCATCGGGATTTGTCCCGAATTGATGGATGGCGGCGTACATGGGGAAGATCCAAATACGGTCTTCAAAGAATTGCTCGAGGTTGTTAATGAATGGGTTGATATATTCGAGAAAGATGGACGACCGCTTCCGGAACCCAAACATTCTTTGTTGCAGGCGGCATAGTTTTACCAGGAAGTGAGAAATATATGCAAACACAAAAAGTATTGGACGAATTTAGGAACGAACCTTTTACGGATTATTCTCGGGCCAAGAACGCTGAGGCCATGAAGGACGCGATCGAAAAGGTTCGCAGTGAGCTGGGTCGCGAGTATCCCTCGATCATCAACGGCGAAAAGATCGAGCTTGAGAATAAATTCAACAGCTACAACCCGGCGAATAAAACCGAGATCGTCGGGGTTTTCTCCGAAGGCGATAGCGATACGTCGTTAGTCGAAAAAGCGGTTGGTGCGGCGACCGAAGCGTTCAAAACATGGCGAAACGTGCCGGCGGCAGAGCGTGCGGAATATCTCTTTAAGATCGCCGAGATAATGCGTGAGCGGAAGCATGAGCTTTCGGCATGGATGGTCTTTGAGGTTTCAAAAACGTGGGCCGAAGCCGACGGTGATACCGCCGAGGCGATCGATTTTCTTGAATTTTACGGCCGCGAAATGATCCGATGGTCGCAGGAACAGCCGGTAACAAAGGTCGCAGGTGAGGATAATAGTCTTCAATATATTCCACTCGGCGTCGGTGCGGTCATCCCGCCGTGGAATTTCCCGCTTGCTATCATGGCCGGAATGACAATGGCCGCCGTCGTTGCCGGAAACACGGTCGTGCTGAAACCATCGTCCGATTCACCGACGATCGCGGCGAAATTTATCGAGATCGTCGAGGAAGCCGGTTTGCCGAATGGCGTCGTAAATTTTATCGCCGGTAGCGCAAAAACCGGCGAAGCGATGGTAACGCATCCCAAGACGCGATTCATTTCTTTCACCGGCTCGAAAGGCGTCGGTTTGCATATCAACGAAGAAGCTGCGAAAACGCGCGACGGTCAGATTTGGATAAAGCGTGTTGTGGCGGAAATGGGCGGCAAAGATGCGATAGTCGTGGCGGACGATGCGGATATCAATTCGGCCGCGACTGGTATAGTGCAGGCGGCATTTGGTTATCAAGGGCAGAAATGCTCGGCGTGTTCGCGCCTCATCGTTGATGAGAAAGTTCACGATCGGCTCGTCGAAAAGATCGCAGCGTTGACCGAAGCGTTAAAGGTTGCCGATCCGACCGAGGGCGATACGAATGTTGCCGCAGTTATCAATAAACGTTCGTTCGACAACACGATCGGTTACATAAAGAAAGGCGTCGAAGAAGGCGGAAAGATCATAACCGGCGGCACCGGCGATGAATCGAACGGTTTTTACATTAATCCGACAATAATCGACGACGTGAAACCGGGCGACACTATCGAACAGGAAGAAATATTCGCTCCTGTTTTAGCGGTGATAAAGGCGCGTGATTACGACCACGCTCTTGAGATCGCAAACGGGACGGAATTTGGATTGACCGGTGCAGTATATTCCTCATCGCCCGAACGGCTCGAACAGGCGCGACGTGATTTTCATGTAGGTAATTTGTATCTAAACCGCAAATGCACAGGCGCGTTGGTCGGCGTGCATCCATTCGGCGGATTCAATATGAGCGGAACGGATTCAAAGGCCGGCGGTCGCGAATATCTGCTGCAATTCATGCAGGGCAAATCGATCGCTCAAAAGGTCTGAAGAACATGAGTTCACATGACACATATTTAGGTCTAGTTACATTTGTCCTGATGTTGGCAGTTTCTGGTCAAATGAATGGACAAGGAAAAGGCAGCGGGACGAAGAACGCTGAGTCTTTCTACGCCGTTCTTGGCGACGGTAAACGAATCGAACCGATCGGAATTGCTGTAAATGGAAAATTTCCGGACGAGCAGAACATGACCGAAAGCTCGATTCCTGAGATCAAAGCAAGATCAACATTCAGCTTGATATTCGGCAGTTCCCAGATCGGAATATTAACGGTCACAAGCAAGGCTTCAGGAGAGTGTTCAGGAGATTCTGGAGAAGTTTCAATTCGGCCCCCAAATTCAAAGTTGCGTGGTTTTGTAATGGCTTTGGCAACCGATGCGAAGCCAAGGTCGAACACCACAGGATTTAGACGAACGCCAACCGCAGCCGAACGCTCATCTGTCGAAAAGCTCATTCGCGGGATGTATGCGAAGGAAAACGTTCCCGCTGCGGCGTCGAAAGTGTTGAGATCTCATAATCTCACAGCTATCGATGTAGATCGTGACGGAAAAGCCGAACTTGTCGGAACTTATATTGCGACTCCAAAAAAGGACGAACGGGCTTTACTCTTCTTCATTGCGGCCCGAAAGAAGGACGGCACTTATGGGTTCGAATACAGCGAATTTGAGCGCGCTACTCCAGAGAATGTTATGAGCGGCGAGGTCAAGGACCTGGATGACGGAACGGTGGGTAATGAGCTACTCCTTGATCTATACGATGTCGATGGTGACGGTATTGCCGAGATATTCACGACCGGACAGGCTTTTGAAGGACGGAATTTCTACGTTTACGGGCGTACAAACGGCAAATGGAATAAGGTGTTTAGTTCATATAATTATCGCTGCGGATATTAAAGCCGCAGACCGCCGAAGATAATGATCGAGGCATCTTGCAGGATGCCTCTTTTCTTTTATGAGAATTGTTTTCATGGGCACGCCGCGGGCTGCGGTTCCGACGCTTGAACGGCTTTTGGCTGACGGGCACGAGGTCGTCAGCGTTTACACGCAGCCCGATCGACCGTCGGGACGCGGTAATAAGATCGTGTTTTCGCCGGTAAAGCAATTTGCTTTGGATCACGGAATTAGTATCCTTCAACCAACGAAAATAAAAACGCCCGAAGCATTGGAAGAATTTCTATCTATGAATGCGGACGCGGCAGTTGTCGTAGCATACGGCCGCATATTGCCCGAAGGTTTTCTCAACGCGGTTCCGTACGGAGCGATCAATGTTCATTTTTCGCTTTTGCCAAAATATCGCGGGGCGGCTCCGGTAAATTGGGCGATCGCAAACGGCGAAACCGTTACCGGTGTAACTACGATGAAAATGGATGCCGGTTTAGATACCGGCGATATTTTGCTTC
>JBOGOW010000138.1:0-8656 GCA_050748285.1 Pyrinomonadaceae bacterium | reverse complement strand
GCGTCGGCGCAACTCAATATACATACGAAGAGATCAAGGCGATAGTCGATGAAGCTCACAAGCTCGAACGAAAAGTTGCGGCGCATGCTCATGGCACCGAGGGAATAAAGATCGCAACTCGTGCGGGTGTTGCCTCAATCGAGCACGGCTCGTTTCTTGACGAAGAAGGCGCAAAATTGATGGCTCAAAAAGGAACGGTGCTTGTTCCGACATTGATGGCAGGCGAAGCGGTTGAAAATTTGGCTAAATCCGGTTTTCTGAAAGGCCTTCGCGCTGAAAAAGCTCTCGCCGCCGCCGCCGCAATGCGCCACGCGATACGGATCGCGATGGCAAACAAGGTCACCATAGCGCTCGGCACCGATGCCGGTGTTATCCCGCACGGAACGAACGCCCGCGAGTTCATCTTAATGGTCGATTGGGGCGGTATGAAGCCGATGGACGCGATCATCGCCGGAACCGCGAACGCGGCAAAGCTGCTCGGGCTTGATGGATCGATCGGCACGCTCGCCATCGGCAAAACGGCCGACATCGTCGCCGTCTCCGGCGATCCGCTTTCCGACATAAAGAAAATGGAAAACCCGATTTTTGTGATGAAAAACGGTGCCGTTTACAAGGGGCCGAAGTAATCGGCAGCTGACATGGCCGCGAAGATCTCTCTGATTCAAAACTTGTCTTCGATTCGCGACCGGCGCAGTCAACATCCGGTATTGGACTAAACTTGTGGTGTCGGTGTTCAGTGCCATTTCCCAACCAGGCTTACCTCGGTGTGCTCTGTGAATTTCCTCCGTGTACTCGGTGTTAAAAGGGATTTTAAACACGGAGGGCTCAGAGCAAAACCCACTGAGTTCACCGAGAAAGGTCACCGAAACCTAAACACCACACTATTAGTCCACTACCCGACATCCCGTTGAAAAAGAAATGCTTGACTTGATGTATAATGTATGATACAGTGTTTCGTTGCGTGGATTTCCGCCGAATGTTCTTTGAGAAAATTCTAATCGCGGGGATAGTTTTTTGTGTCTTCCGGCGTTGGTAAATTCTGAGCCGATCGGAACTTTGTTTCAGATTTGTTTCAACATGTTTCAGCGGTGTTTCTGCCGCTAAGCCAAATTGAATCAATGTGTTTCATTTACGTTTCACTTGTTTCTTGAAACACAGATACCGGATTCAGAAACGAAACATTTCTATTCACCGCGTCGGAATCGATTTAGGCTGTCTTTGCCGTTGACGATAAGAGGATGTCTGAAAAGTTACTTTTGAAGAATCTGTAACCACGAACTGACCCACTACCTGGAAAACAAACATATTTACTTTTTGCCGCTAAATTTATATACTCATCGGTATTATTTTCCGGTTTTCGTCTCGTCGAACTGGTTTTTAAAATTTTTGAGACGCCGACTTATTTTCGATTACCGCTTCCAATTCGTTTTTTCACAATAGCATTGCCTGCATGACGCCGGCAGTTAACGACCGTTGATTTTTTAAACAGGTCATGAAAGTAAAAACCATCGAACACAAGTATTTCTCATTCGCCGTTCTATCGTTTTGTCTGATTTTTGCCATGTCGTCCGCATTTTCACAAACATCGAAGCCCACAGCCGAATCAGATTCGCAAAAGGAATATCCCTGCCTCGAATCAGGCATCGGATTGGACGACATTGTTTCGTTTGCAACGGACGATTCTCCGAAGATTACGGTAAAAGACAAGCTGGCGGCAATGAAAGCGCGATGCCTGAAGGGCAAATTGGTTGACAAAAAATGCCGCGAGATACGTTTCGTCAAAGAAGAATGCTGGGGCAATCCGCCGGCCGATTATCTGGAGATACAGGAACGCCGCCGCAAAGAGGTTGCTGAACTAAAGAAAAAATACACGGTTATCGAGATGCCCTGCAACCGGCTTCAAATTGTGTAATTAGCCGCATCGGCACCTGATAGCTCCCGGCCACTGAGGCGATGTCTCAGCGGCAAACCATCCTTGAAATAAATATAAATTACGGGACACCCCGATTGTGTGGCCTGAACTTGGAGGAAATATGAAAAAGCTGATTATTCTTGGAGCAGTTCTTTTGTTGGGCATTGGTCTTTTTGCGGGCTGGGGGACGGTACGAGAAGTGGCCGGGCAGATAGTCGAATATTTTTACGCCGACGCTGACATGGGGCCGTTTGAAAATGCTAAAGGCGGCATGAGCAAGGAAGAATTCATGGCCTTGCGAGCGGACCAAATCGCAATGCTTCGCGGCGTCGAAAAGGACAAGCCGTTCGATCCGCAGCTCAGGATCGACGGCATCCGTCAAATGGAGGGCCAGGAAGAATCACTCGCCCAATTGTCGGCTGCCGGAAAAGGACTGCAAAAGGATCGGTCTGTTCCCCGGGACCTCGCAGCATTAACAGCAGCGTGGACGGAGATAGGACCAAATCCGATTCCGAACGGTCAGGTTCCGGCCGGCAATCCGCAATTAGCGGTCAGCGGTCGCACGGTCGGGATTGCGGTTCATCCGACCAACCCGGACATTGTTTATGTCGGCACGGCACAAGGCGGGCTTTACCGCACAACCGATGGCGGCACAACCTGGACGCCGATGCTTGACAGTGCTTTAAGTCTGGCAGTTAATACGGTTGCAATCGTGCCGACGCAGCCCGATACGATTTTTGCGGGCACGGGCGAAGCCGGGTTTTCGGGCGACGCCTTTTTTGGTGCCGGAATTTACCGGATCGATAATGCCGGCACAGCTTCTCCGATTATCACCGGTCCTATCGGCGGTGCTAATTTCACCGGACGTGCCATCGGCAAAATCGTCGTTCATCCAACCGACCCGAACATCATATTTGCTTCGTCAACCTCAGGCATCGGCGGTATCGGCGGAGCCGCCAATAATATGCTTGCGGCCAGAGGTTTATTTCGCTCGACTGATGCACTCAGTGCTAATCCGTCATTTACCAAAATGATTATTACCGGACTAGCCGGGCAAGATCGAAATATTCTCGATGTAGTAATTGATCCGGGCAATCCGAATCTCGTGCTTTGCACCGAAGTTGACTCGTTTGGTCTTGGTGAAGGCGGCGTTTATCGCTCAACCGATGCGCTTGCCCCGGCTCCGACTTTTGTCCGCACGTTTACGGCAGGTGTCGGAACAGGTAATTCCAGAACCGAACTCGCCCTGAACCGCAGCGGCGCAGGCGTTGTGACGGTTTATGCGGCTTCGGCATTGAACGGCGGAACGGTTCACCGCTCAATTGACGGCGGCGCGACTTTTGTCCAGCAAATTGACAACAATTTTTGCACCCCGCAATGTTTTTATGACATCGCCGTCGAGGTTGACCCGACCAACGCCGACCGGGTTTATCTCGGCGGTTCGCCGACCCTGGTGTTTGGCACCTCGACCAATGGCGGCACATCTTTTTCAATACCTGTCGCTGCCGGTTTGCACGTTGATTCGCACGCTATCGCCGTTGCGCCTTCGTTGCCGTCAACTATTTATTTCGGCTCTGACGGCGGTATTTACAGATCGACCGACAGCGGTGTAACCTGGACGACTTTAAACAATACGACGTTTAGAGCGACCCAATTTATAGGTCTCGCCATTCATCCGACCGATCCGAATTTTACGATCGGCGGAACACAAGACAACGGCACGAATTTTTACAGACCGGATGCAACCTGGTTTCGAGCCGACTTTGGCGACGGCGGTTATGCGGTAATAGACCAAAATGCTGTCGATACGACCACTGTGCGGATGTATCACACATATTTCAACGCCGCTACTCTCCAAGGTTACGGAACAGTTACGACTTCAGCTGGGGCGACCGAAGGCAGTTGGGCATTTCGCGGGTGCAGCAATGTTGCCGGTAACGGTATTCCATGCGGCGGAGCGGTGCTTTTCTATGCACCATTAGAACAAGGCCCTGGTAATCCGAATACCATCTATTATGGTGCTAACATTTTGTATCGGTCAGCCGACAACGGTACGAACCACACGCCGGCAAGTCAGAATTTGGTTAACCCGATAAGTGCCATCGGCATTTCACCGCAGGACGATAATGTTCGAATCGTCGGACAAAATAATGGCGGACTTTTTGGAACGACTACCGGTTCGGCAGCTTTGACAAATCTCGATGTCGGCAACACTGTGCCGAATAATTATATTGCCCGCGCCGTCATCGACCCCAATAATGTCAATACGGCGTATGTCACATTGTCGGCTTTTGGCGTTACGAATGTTTACAGAACGGCAGATCTCAACGCGGCCAACCCGACCTGGATGCCGCTGCCGGGAACGGGAGCAAACGTGCTTCCGCTGGTTCCGGTCAGCGCGTTTATTGTCGATCCGCAAAATTCGCAGCGGCTGTATGCCGGAACCGATATTGGCGTTTTTACTTCGTTTAACGGCGGCTTGAGTTGGTTTCCTTTTGGGACGGGGCTGCCGCGGGTTGCGGTTTTCGATATTGCGATCACAAATGCCGCGCCGCGACAGGTAAGGATCGCTACGCACGGACGCGGTTTATGGCAGCATCCGGCTATTGTTCCGACCGCCGCAAATGTTCGAATTTCCGGCAGAGTGATGACGAATAGCGGATTCGGCGTGAGAAACGCCTTGATCACATTGACTGATGACAGTGGAAATGTGTTCAGCGCAAGATCGAGCACGTTCGGTTATTACAGCTTTGACTCGGTCGCCGCCGGTCAGAGTTATGTGGTGAACGTCTCGGCCAAATCGTACCAATTCTCGCCGACCGTTTTGTCCGTTACGGACGATCTAACAGGATTCGATCTCATTCTGTCGCCCTGAAAAAGTGGCGTGAACCAATGCAGAAGCCCGCACGAAGTAAGGGCGAAAAAAATGCAGAAGCCCGCACGTAAGTAAGGGCGGTACGCGCATTTCCGGGAAAAAAAGCCGCCTAAAGGCGGGCTTCTGCATTGAGTCGAAAGCTTTTGGTATCCCAACCGGCATGTTTTGCTCCGGCGGAGTAGGCGGATTCGAGGAAATCGAGAATGACTTCGCGCGGATTTGTTGATGTTCTAACGTCGTCATACATCAAGATCGCCATTGCGCCTTTTGAAGTGTCCCAGCGCGCGGAATCAGGACGAAGCGGTTCCTCGGTCAAACCGGCGGGTTCCGGTGCTGTGTAGGAATAGAACGCTGGTGCCGGGACGTTGTCGTCGCCGAACCAAAAGCCGAAGCTGATAACCTCGTGCGAATATGCTTCGCGTTCGACCATTCCGGCACCTTCTCGCGCAGGCACTCGCTTTCCTGAAAAACGGGTCAAGGCAAGATCGAAACTGTGCCAGAACAAATGTACAGGCGTCGATTTGCCAATAAATCGGCCGCGAAATTCTTCGAAAACATCGTCAACCGCAACCAGGATCTTGTGAAATCGCTCGACGTATTGCTTGTCGTAGGATTTGTTTTCGTGGTCGTCGGCAAACGGAGTTTTTGACGGTGCCTCGTAAGGCACTGCTTTTATCTCAGGTGTGATTCCGAGCTTGGCAAGATTTGCAAAAACGCTTGCGTAAAAGTCGGCGACGGTCAGACCGTCAAAAAGTGCAAAATCCTCAGTGCGGCCGTCGCTGGTACGCATTTCCAATCGATGCTCGTGAAGATCGAATTCGATCTCAAAATTGCCGCCGCTTACAGGGATCGTCCGTGTTGTCAGCCCGCGCGGACTCACATAAAGCGGCACATGCCACCAATGGTTGATCCGCGGGTGCGTAGTTAAGCGGATCTTTCCTACGATCTGCAGGAAAAGATGAAGCGTATTTTTCGTAGCCTTCCACTGGTCAAGCGGAATTTCCGGAAGATTGAATTGCATCATAATTATATACCTCTGAAAAACGCTATCATTGGCATGTCGTTACCCTGTTTTTTCTTCTATCTCAAGTATGTCGCCTTCCGTAAACAGGTAGGTCTTCATATGTTCGTCAACAACCGGATTGTTTCGCCGCAGCCATTCGAGCGCCATTACGGCGTGCTCGATCTCTTCATCGCGATTATGTTCGAGGATCTTTTTCAACTGCGTGTCGCTTGTTTGTTCGGCACGCTGGTTGTACCAATCGACCGCTTCCAATTCCTCTTGAACGGATTTTATCGCTCGCGAAAAATTGCGCGAACCCTCGCTCATCTTGTCGTAATCTTCATGCCATTCGGCGCTTGTTGCCATGTGTTCATCTCCTGTAACTAACTATCATTCGATTCTAGTTTTTCGACGGCAATATTCCAACCGGCTTTGCAAGCGGCACAAATCGTCCGTCCGTGTAACACCAAGCCCAGTTTTCGTCTTCTTCCATCGAAGCGATTATTGCGTGTTCGGTTTCGTGATAATGGGCAGTTGCGTGTTTGTAGCGCGAAGAATCGCAGCAGCCGACATGCCCGCATTCAAGACAAAGGCGAAGATGCACCCATTTGTAATGATTTTTTACGCATTCCTCGCAGCCGTCTTTGGTATTCGGTTCGAACACCGTGGCAAGCTCGGAATGTTCGCACGGAATAAGGGCCGATGTTTTGGTCGCCGATGCTGCTGCCGCTTCGCTGTCTTCAAACCAAACGCCCGCAACAAGAACAAAGAAATAGGCTCCAACCACAGCCAACGGCGGCAAAAACCCGCCAAGGTAGATCAGCGATAGCGAAACTCCGATAGCCGCGATGCGCGAAAAAAACAGACGGCGAACTCCGGCCGCCAATTTGATAATTGTGATCGCTGCCAGGAAAGCCGCGATGCCGCCGCCGATAAGTGCCAATGTTGGAAAATGCAGATGAGCATCGCTGGTTTCGTTGATCGCGTGTTCGACGCCTATGCCGAGAGCGACGATGCTTCCGACGATAAAGAAATTCCCGTAGAGGTAAGAGATCCGCGGCAGCCAGTTCCGTGATCTGATCGCGTTGTCATCGACAAAATCAAAATTTATCCACCAGATGCATGCCGCCATTCCAAAACCAATCGAAGCGGTTAACACCGTGCCGATAGACCACTGAACTGCCGACGCACCGTTCGCGGTCGCGATCACGGCTTCGCCCAAAACGATTATCGTAAAAAGGCCGAATCGCTCGGGTATATGAGATTGATCGTATGGTATCGCCGAGGTCGCTTTTAGATTGACAAACGGCGTAATTAGTTCCAGGGCGAAGACCGCCGCCCAGATGTAATAGCGAACCGGCGGCTCGAAAAGCAAGGATGCGAGCAATATCAAAATCGCAATGCTGAAGCCGGTCAGATATTGCACCGAGAGAACCCGGGCGACCGGAACGTTGTAAGCAGAACGCGCGTAAAGCGCCACGATAACGAGTCGGACAAGCGCGTAACAAATGACAAACGCCGCGTCGCCCGTCCCGGAAAACGCGCCGTCCACGGACAAAGAGAAAGCCGCGACCGTCAACATTCCTATGAACATAAGAATGCGATACACCGTTTCTTCGCTCTCAAAACGGTCGGCAAAAAACGTAAAGCCGACCCACGACCACCACACCGGAATAAAAAGCGCCGCGAATTTCAAAAAACCGACTGGGTCGGAATTTTTTGCAAGCATCTGCGCTAATTGAGAAACCGCCAATACAAAAACAAGATCGAAAAACAATTCGAGCCAACTTGCATGGCGTTCGCCGAGTCCCGTATCCAGCGTCAACAATCGCTGACGCATTCGCCTGGGTCTCATAGGTGCAGATTCATTCGACATACAAATCGGATAAGAGCGGAATTTGCTTTGACTTGCGTACTATTTTGACGTAGATTTGCCGAAAGGTAAAAACTGTAGGTTTCGATTAGATGTGTAAAACTAATTCCCAAGGGTTGCGGGGGCTTAGTCCACGCCGCTGATCTTACAACCGAACAAATTGATGAACGCGCCGCAATGGCGAATGGAGGATAAAAATGGGTAAAAACTTTTGGATCGCAGGCGCGGCAGCATTCCTGATTTCGCTGTTTGCCGGTTTTATTGGACACGGACTTCTGCTTCAGGCCGACTATGCACAAGTGCCGAACTTGATGCGTACAGCCGAAGACGCCGCCGGCTATTTGCCGTTCATGCTTGTTTCACATCTCATCAAGGGCTTTGCGTTCGCGTGGGTTTATAAAAAGGGAATTTCAGACGCGCCGTGGCTCAGCCAGGGAATTCGATTCGGGATCGCGATGACTTTCCTGATTGCAATTCCGCTATATCTTGTTTACTACGCAGTGCAGCCAACACCCGGACGTCTTGTGGTCAACCAGATCGTCGTCGATGCGATCACGATGATTCTTATGGCATTGGCCGTGGCGTTTATCTTTAAGCCGAAATCGGCTGCGTCTTAGGCTTTTTCTCTGTCGTGCTAAAGTAATATATATGCTCGCAAAAGAAACGGTCGATTTTCTAAGAAAGCTTGAAAAGAACAACAACCGCGATTGGTTTAATGCAAACAAGCAGGCGTTCATTAAAGCGAACGACAATGTTATTGCCATGACTGGAGACCTTGTAAACAGGATCGCAAAGTTCGATTCCGCAGTCGCCGGCTTCGATCCAAAGTCCGGTATTTTTCGCATATATCGCGACGTTAGGTTTTCAAAGGACAAAAGCCCGTACAAAACCAATCTCGGTGCGTTCATCGCTCCAGGCGGCAAAAAAGCGATGGCTCCGGGATATTATTTTCACGTACAGCCAAAGATGTTTTTTGCGGCGGCAGGAAAGCAT
>JBOGOW010000137.1:0-8671 GCA_050748285.1 Pyrinomonadaceae bacterium | reverse complement strand
GCGCATCTCCGTGCCGAAACGCGAGTGTGAACGAGCGCGCGGACGTGCGCATTCTGGTATCGCCCTTGCTTACGTGCGGGCTTTTGCAATGGAACGCGGACATTCCTGTCCGCACTCCGCACTCGATGCAGGCAGGGATGCCTGCGTTCCAGTCTTTTCGCCATTACTTCGTGCGGGCTTCTGCAATGGCGGGCTTTTGCATTAGCGGTCGCTCGTCCGCAGTAAAAAACCCCCGAACCGCGAATTCACACGCGCATAACACAAAAAAATTCAACAACTTAAGTTACAAAAGCACTAGACCTGAAACGACTTGCCCAAGAAGAAAGAAAGCAGGCTTGGGTTTTGGTGCGAGAGATCGTAGCCGACGAGTTCGACATACGAATTTCCTTTCACCTTTCGGCCTTTTTTCGTTCCTTTTACCTCGCAGGCGCCTTCCCAGTAAATGACCATCGAGGTTCCGCGAGTGTCCAGTTCCTGATGTTCGAACATCGGCGATACGTCAAGATCGATTTGCAGCTTCGGCACGCTTACATGCCAGCCGCTCGGATAAACTGCGCCTGTTTTCGGGCTCGTCCATTCGCCGGTAGCCGTTAGTTCGAAATCGTCGTTGCTCAAATATTGCGAGCTGCCGTCTTCGCGAATGAATCTGCCGTGCGAAAATTCACGCCGTCCATTGTTTAGATCGCGCAGGTGATAAAGCATCAGCTCGGTTTCGTCCTCAAGTTGAATGCTGAACCAGTCCCAATGACCCGTTTCCCATGTGCCGAATTCCCGATCCATCCAGCCGACGCCTTTGAACTCTTCTGCTTTGCCGTTCTTTTTAATCGTGCCGCTCACATCCATTCGCGTAAAAGAAAAATGGTGCGACCGTGCGACTTTGTCTCGTTCGCTCACCCCGCTGCCGTCAAGGCCATGTAGCACGGCAGGTTTCTGCGAATGCAGCCTCGCGTCAAAAACCAACCCGTCGGAAAAGGTTGCGTGAAGAATATGATCGTCGCCGTCGCCCTTGACCGACCACGGCCCGAGTTCGATCAAAAATTCTTCCTCGCTCATTTTTGCCTGCAGATCGAACATGCTGCCGAAACTGCGAAGATGGTCATACTGAAATTTCTTGCGGCCGATCTCGGAGATGGCAAAATGCGCGGCATACATCGGGTTTGCGATAAGGCGAAGCGGCACGATACCGAACTTATCGAGATCGGTTCGCCGTTTGAAAAATGCTAGTTCGAACCCGAACCGCTTTTTCGATTCCGTCTCACAATGGCCTGTGTAATACCACCATTCGGTCTGAACGTCAGTGTGAGCGAAAAGGTCAAGCGGCAGATCGATACGCGGTGTGGCGGTCCGTCGATGCAGATCCGAGCCATTGTTAAAAACAGCGTTCGTCACATTATCGACTACATCGGACGTGAATTTTGTAAATGGATCGAAAAATCCGTTTTCCATAGCGATATATTATTCATAGCCGATCGCTTCGGCAACGCGAATGCGGGCAGCCTTATACGACGGAAAAAACGCGGACAGGGCCGCAACAATAAGCACAAGTGGAATCGCGGCAAAAAAGACCGAATACGGGAAAATTAGATGGATCGTATATCCGGCAACGACCTTTGCCGCCGTATTCACCAGGAAATATGCGGTCAATAATCCGGTGATCATTCCGGTCAGCAAACCGATCAGTCCGATCGAAGCGGCTTCGAGCATTACCATTTTCGCGACCTGCCGGCGAAGACCGCCGACCGCACGAAAGATGCCGATCTCGCGTCGCCGCTCGGCGACCGAGATGACCATTGTATTCACCAACCCGACCGCTGCAACCAAAATCGCGATGATGATCTGCAGATATGTCAGCGTAAAAAATCGATCGACAAGGCGATTGACCCAGCTCTTGTATTCCTCATGCGTGTAAATGAAAGCACGAACGCCGGTAAGCGAATCTTCAATCTGCCGCTTGAAAACAACCTTATCAACGTCGGGCATCGTATTGACAAAAATGTAATCTATCTCGCTGTCGTTCCAATATTTTTTGTAAAGTTCGCGGTCGATTAGGATCGAGCCTTTCTCATTTCGAAAATAATCGAGAATGCCGACGACGGGCAGTTCAACGGTGCTGATCGGCGAATCGATCTTTATCTTGTCGCCGAGACGCAATCCTGTGCGCACCGAAAGATTGGTCGAAATAAGAGCGCCATCACCGCGTGAAACCGCATCGCGCGCCGTTTGCGTATCGCCGACATCGAGCAGATCGGGCGAGATCGCGAAATAGGCGTCGATGTTGTGTGCGAGCAGCGAAACTTCCTCGCCGGCGTATTGGGTAGATGCGACACGCATTGTATCGCTGACCGCCACGCCGGGCAGTGCCGCGATCTTCGCCGCCGTGTTTTCCGAAAAATGATATGTCTTCGAATGAAGCTGATCGGATGACGTAACAAGAAAGTCGCCGCCCAGTGCCTTATCAATCGAACGGTCGAGCGCCGCCTTCTGGCTTTGGATAAAGGCGCCGTTGGCGATGACGAATGAAAGCCCGATCATCAATGCTCCTACGGTTGCAACTGTTCTACGCGGCGAGGCCGCCATCGATTCGACGGCGATCACGCCTTCGACGCCGAAAAATTGCGCCATCATCGGCCTGAGAACCTTCGCCGAAAATCTTATAAACATCGGGAGAAGAAGTATCATTCCCGCCTGGATGAACAGCAAATAAAAAAGCTGGATGTTCAGCCCGACCTGCACTTGCGTGAATAAAATCAGCAATAATCCGACGAGAATTAGCACCAGACCGACGGCGATCCTCAGCTTGCTCAAACCCTTTTCCGACTGCCGCGTTTCGATATTGGTCAATGCAAGAATCGGCCGAAGATTTGCCGCCGCGCGCGCCGGAAGCCAAGCGGCGATCAACGATGAAACGGCGCCGACGATGAAAGCCTGTAACGCAAAAACCGGTTCGAGCTCAAGCGAACCGGGCGAAGCGGTAACACCGTAAACCGTTGCGGAAACACCGGTTACAACATTTATCGCGGCCCTTGCAAGAAAATATCCGCCGATTACACCGAGTGCCGAGCCGATAAGCCCGAGCACAACGGCCTCGCCGATAAACATTAGCCAAATGGCCGCGCGCATCGTTCCGACCGCCCGCAATACGCCGATCTCTTTCCAGCGCTGGTTAAGGCTGATGCTGAACGAATTGAAGATCAAAAAAATGCATATCGTCAAGGCCAAAAAACTCATTATAGTCAGCCCGAAATGCATCGAGGAAACCGTATTCTCGAGCGCCTGCCCGCGAATGTTAGGCCGCACGACCTTGATCCCGGCAGGAAGCTTCGCGCTTATATTTTCGGCGACCGTATCGATTTCGGCATCCGGATCGGTCATTAGATCGATGCGGTCGAGCTTGCCGATTTTGCCAAACACCTCTTGGGCCGCAGCGATGTCCATCACGGCAACGTTGCCGTCAAATATCTCGCCGGCGCCTTCCGATTTGAACAGTCCGCGAACGGTAAATTCCATTTCGCCGGCGCTTGTTTGCAGGCGCAGCTTGCTGTCATCGGCAAGCGAAAATCGTTCGGCAAATTTGCGCGTAACGGCGATCGAATCGGACCGCGATGAAAAAGCAAGCGGATTTTTTACGACGAAATCACCTTCATCGAACATGTCTGAATAGATCTTAAGATCGCTGCTCGTATCGAGCCCGAGGATAAGCAGTTTCTCGTTTGCAGGCGCGAGCGTATTTGCGATCGTTTCGGTAACTGGTTCGGCATCGGCAACGCCGGGCGTGGTTCGAACGGTCGTTATAATATCGCCCGAAAATCCTGCTTCACCCGCCGTTACCTGCAGCGTTGCTTTTCCTGCAAGCTGCTGCACGGTCGCGTTCAGCGAATCGACAAGAGTGCGATTGGTCGAGCGGACGGCAAAAAAGACGGCCACGCCGAGCGCGATTCCCAAAACGGTAAGCACAAGCCGCAGCTTATGAAGCTGCCACTGCCGCAATGTTACAAGTCCAAGTCCGCCTGTCATTATTTAATCTGTATCCGGGACAATGCGTCCATCGAGCATAGCGATCTTTCTTTCACAATGCTCCGCCGCTGCTTCGTTATGTGTAACTAAAACGATCGTCGTTCCCGTTTCATCATGGAGCTTATCGAGCAGCGACATAATTTCCGCTCCGGTTTGTGAATCCAGATTGCCTGTCGGTTCATCGGCAAGAAGCACCAACGGATCAAATATTAGCGAGCGGGCGATGGCAATACGCTGGCGTTCACCGCCCGAAAGCTCATCCGGGCGATGCGTGAGCCGTTCGCCCAAACCTACTTTTTCGAGCAGTTCGGTCGCGCGTCTGCCCGATTTTCGCCGCGAATTTCCGTCCAGCCGCAGCGGAAGCGACACATTTTCGATCGCGTTCAAGGTCGGCAGTAAATTGAATGTTTGAAAAATCAATCCAATCTTTTTTCGGCGCAAAAGAGTAAGTTCGTTGTCGCTCATTTCATCGAGTGCCCGACCTTCGAAAAAAACGCGCCCCGTCGTCGGCTCATCCAGACCGGAAATAAGATTGAGCAGCGTCGATTTGCCCGAACCCGACGGGCCCATCAAAGCGACCCGTTCGCCGTCTGCGATCTCGAGATCTACCCTGTCGAGCGCGACAACGCGGTCATCTGATTCGTATCGCTTCGTTACATTTTCGAACCGTATCATTCGGGCTTTTAATTACAGAATTTGTACGATTTCCAGGATGTATAAAAAACCGGACATTGCGTGTTAAAGTAATAAAAACTACTTTGGATTATAGAGTTTCGCCTGCGTCCGGCATTTGCAGGACTCCGCTAATATAAAAACAATTGACGCGAAAAGCAAAGGCATCGAGCCATGACGATTCGACCAAAAGAAAACTATTGATGAAGATTTTGTTTTTCACATTTGCTGCTTTGCTTCTGATCGGGTGTTCGCAGCCAACCGCCAACGACCCGGTATCTTCGCCTAACGCGGGCGCCGAAAAACGCGGCGCAGAAATTACTGCCGAGTTTCTTAAACGCGATTCAGCTCCGTTTCGAAAATCCCGCGTTCGTTTTACGACGACGGAAGAAGGCCAGCCGCCGAAGATTTACGAACTCGATACATGGCGCGCGCAATCGGACGGCGAGACAAAAACGCTGACCCGGATCGTAAAACCCGCCGAAGACGCCGATCTCGCATCGCTAACGATTGAGTCCGAGGGCAAACCGACTGTGGTTACGTCCTATGTGGCGTCACGGGGCGAATTTCGTGAAACCGACACTAACAAGATATTTTTCGGCGGTCTGACCGCGGGCGAACTGCTCGGCGAATGGGGCAAATTCGATTACAAATTTATCGAAGAGAAAACCGTCGATGGGCAGAAGGTTTACGAAATTGAAGGGAACCTGAAAAAGGGCGAATCGGGACTTGTCCAAAAAATGTTCATCTTGATGGGCGCCGAGAATTATGTGCCGGTCGAGCTTCGCCTTTTCGACAACGGCGGACGTCATATCCGTACATATCGGATCGTCGAAACAAAATCGGACGCAAAAGGCGCATATGCGGCAAAAACCGAGGTTGAGAACTTGATCTACAGAAACAAAACCATTATCGAGGTATTGAGCCGCGAATTTCCGGCTACGATCGATGCATCTTTTTTCGAACGAGCTAAACTCAAAGAAATAGCGACAAAATCAAAATGAGCATCATTCATCTGGTTTGCTGGAAATACAAACACGAAACCGAATCGGCGGTGCGCGACGAACATAGAAACAGACTTCGAGCGTTGAAGAAAATAATTCCGGATATTATAGAGTTCGAGGTTGGTGCCGACGTTCTTCATCTGGATAGATCTTTCGATACCGGACTATTTTCACGATTCGCGGACCGAAATGCATTGGACGCATATACCGTTCATCCGGAACATCAAAAGGTCGCGGCGATGGGAAAGGAGATAGCGGAAAAGGTCGTTTCGGTGGACTTTGAATCGGAAAAGTGACGGTTTCGCTTGGCAAACGATTTAACAGAAGCAAACATCATAGTTACGCATATAAAGGAAACGGGGTATTTACGGGAATGAACATTTTTTTAAGACGGATTTTTATTGCGGCTGCGGTGATCACTGTGATTTCGGCGGCGGCTTTTGCGCAAACGGTCAAGCGATCGCCGTTTGACGTTGCAGCCTATAAGATCGACGCGACCGTCGAGCCGATCGAAAACAGGCTCACCGCTACAGCCGACGTAACTTTTACGCCCGGCGAAGAGACGCGTTCCGTCACGTTTGAACTGAACGGCTCGCTGAAGGTGGATTCGATCGCTCGGGTCGATGGCACTGCCCCGACAGTGGCGAAAGGAAAAGGCGCGCCCATTAATTCCACGACCATAACTTTTATTCAGGATCAGGTCGGGGTGTCCGATCTCGGCCCAAGCGTTCGCATCGATCTCGGCGACACCGTTGCAAAAGGAACGCCGGTTACTCTGCGTTTCAAATATTCGGGCATTCTGAACACGCCGAGCGGAGGCCCTTTACTTAACAAAAAGCTTGCGTCCGTTGGCCCCGATCAAGGTTATTTGATGTATGCGGCGCGTTGGTTCCCGTTTCATAATTACGCGGCCGACCTTGCCACCTCGGACATAACCATCGCGCTTCCTGTGGGTTTGAAGATCGCCGGATATAGCGATCAGCCTGTCGCGGCGGTTGGCGGCAAATATCGTTTTGTTCAGGCACAGCCGGGTCTTATCGGCAATTTCGCTTACGGACAGTACGTGCAGCAGAATCTGAAATTCGGCGAATATTCTCTGAATTTCAGCACTCGGCCGGGCTTTGACAAGAATGTTAAATCGTTTGCCGAAACGCTTGGGAGCGCTCTCGAATTTTATACAAAATTATATGGCGCGCCATCGATGGGAAAGAGCTTTAACATCGTTCAGATCGACGACGAGAGCCTCGATTTTTATTCCTCGAATGGAATGCTGTTTATCTCAAGCCGGCAATTCGAACAGCCGCGTGAGGCGACCGAAGAACGTCTTCAGCGCGAAGCGGCATATCAATGGTGGGGATTGACCGTCGGTTTGAAATCGTTTGACGACGTGTGGATTTCGCAAGGGCTGGCCGAATACAGTGCCGTCGCTTTGCGCGAAAAAACGCTGTCCGGTGCAAGGCTTGATGCTTCGCGGCGTGAGCTTTTGGAAAAGGCGCTGACCTTTGAACAGACGGCGTCGCTGACGCGTGCGCCTTCGAATCTGGATGACCAATCGACTGCGTACAGATACATAATGTATGGCAAGGGCGCAATCGTTTTTCGCCTTTTACGTGAGACGGTCGGCGCGACGCGATTTGACCAGATACTGCGCACGTTCCTAAACGAATTTCGCGGCAAGAACGCTTCGGTCGATGATTTTGAGAAACTGGTTACGCGGATCAACGGTCAGAATATGCGCTACTTTTTCGCCCGCTGGGTAGAGAGCACCGGCGTGCCGGAGTTTACGACCGATTATCAGATAATCCGCACGCGCGGCGGCAAGTTCGTCGCCCGCGGAACCGTCAAACAGAACTACGATAATCTCCGCCTCCCGCTCGACGTGCAGCTGAAATCCGAAGGAGAGAATGGCTCGAAAACCGTAACCGTAAAGGTTGACGATGCGACCGCCGATTTCAACATCGAGGCTGATGGCAAGCCGTTAAAGGTCGTGCTCGACCCGAGCTTTAAGCTTTTGCGGATCTCGCCGGATCTGCGTGTTTCGTCGGTCGCCCGCCGCGGCATCGAACAGTTGAAAGAGGGTAATTATGCCGACGCACAAACACAGTTTGAAGAAGCGTTGAAACTCGACCGCTCGAATTCGTGGATTTATTACCACCTCGGCCTTCTGTTTCTCGAACAGCGAAATTACGATCTTGCGATCGATAATTTCAAAGCGGCATTAGGCGGCAATATCAACCCGCAATGGCTGCAAGTTTGGTCGAATATCAAAATGGGCAACGCCTACGACGCAAAAGGCGACCGCACCCGCGCGACCGCCGCATACAAACGCGCCGAAGCCACCGGCGACGATTACGACAGCGCCCAAGCCGCCATAAAAAAATACCAGGCCACGCCTTACGATCCGAAAGAAAAAGAAACAACAGCGGTGAATTAATACATTTTTTTGGAAGAAGTACTTTATTAGTTTCGGAAAAGCGGCCTACGTAAATCGTTCCTTCTTAAAATACAATCGACATACGTTTTCTGGTTTAACGCGGAATTTTGTTCCGTGATTTCGCAAGCCATCGGCTCCCGGCTTCGATTCTCGCGCATCAAAATCGATTGCTATTGCTCCTTGTATCATTTCGGAGATTAGTAGCGTCAAGTGTAAATCCTCGTAACAATCCGCTTGGATATATCTAACTTTTTTGCCGTTGCGCTCGCCTTTAATTAGAAGCAGCCTTCGAAGTTTGGTTGCTGCATTTAGCAATGTGTCGTGCGTCCACATTGGAACAGGACCGTTTCCTTTTAATGGCCGCACAATCACTGTCGCTGCACCGTCAACTACAACGAATTTCTCGGATTTTCCAGAAATCGTATGCCGGAAACTTTTTCGACCCTGCGCATCTGTGATTCCCCATCGGCGTACCATGTAGCGCATTATTCCACGGGGCTCGGCTTCTTTATGAAAAAGCGTTACAAAATTAGTCTTTTCAGTGTAA
>JBOGOW010000136.1:0-8776 GCA_050748285.1 Pyrinomonadaceae bacterium | reverse complement strand
GAGTGAAACCTTTGCCGATGGAGTAGAAATTCATCATAGGAGAAAAAAATGAACAACACGAAAATCACAGTAGAAACAGTGGTTTCTGCAGATAGTAAAAAAGTTTGGGACTATTTGACAAAGCCGGAGCATATTACGAAATGGAATTTTGCTTCTGACGATTGGCATTGCCCAAAAGCAGAGAATGATCTTAGGCCGGGTGGCAAAATGAGTTCGAGAATGGAAGCCAAAGACGGAAGTTTTGGGTTCGACTTTGAAGCGGTCTATGACGAAGTGATCGACAACGAGAAAATCGCTTATACCATGACGGACGGCAGACAGGCGACCACTAATTTTGAAAATCTTGGCGGTGAGACAAAAGTTACCATAGTTTTCGACGCCGAAAACGAAAATTCTGTTGAAATGCAAAAAGACGGCTGGCAATCGATTCTTAATAATTTTAAGAAATATGCCGAAGCAAATTGAGAGACAAAATTACATTGTAGGAAAAATGAAACCATCTGAACAAATAGACGAGCAAATCGCCGATCTTAACGATTGGCGCGGCGAGATGATTGCCAAGCTGCGTAAGCTGATTCACAGCGCCGATCCAGATATCGTCGAAGACTGGAAATGGAACACAGCAGTCTTCGTCCACAAAGGCAATGTTTGTGCGCTGGGAGCATTCAAAGATCATGTGAAGATTAACTTTTTCAAAGGCGCTTCCCTGCAAGACCCGAACGGTTTGTTCAACGCCGGTCTTGACGCCAAAGCTTCGCGCTCGATTGACCTCTATAAAGGTGACAAGATTGACGCAAAAGCATTAACGGGTGTTCTTCAGGAAGCCGTCGCGCTAAATAACAGCGAGAAAAGTAAAATAGGAACAAACAAGGAGAAAAAATGGAATCGACAATGACAAACACAAACATTTCGAAAAAGACACTTTGGGCCGGATACATCATTAGTGCTCTGCCCGTATTATTTCTGCTGATGGACGGCGTGATGAAATTATTTAAGCCGGAGATAGTAATCAAATCTACGGTCGAGCTTGGATATAAAGAATCGGTGATCGTGCCGCTCGGCGTCGTGCTTCTCTTTTGCACGATTCTCTACGCGATACCACGAACAGCCGTGCTCGGTGCGATCCTGCTGACCGGTTATCTCGGCGGTGCTGTTGCAACCCACGTCCGTGCCGAAACCGGAGCTTTTTCTATCGTATTTCCGGTTATCATGGGATCGCTGATCTGGCTGGGGCTGTATCTGCGGGACGCAAGGCTTCGTGCCCTGGTTCCGCTGCGGAGCGGCAATACGGAATAGAGAATAACTGATAACGAATAGTCCGAAAATAAACGTTTTTCGTTATTCACTTTTCACTATTCGCTATTCCGAAAAAATATTTTTCATCGGTACTTTAGAATTTAAGATGATTGGTGAAAAAAGCCGTCTGATACTTCAATTTTGCGCGAGTTGTTTACGCGTAGGCTTTGTGCCCATTTATTTGAAGTGCGATTCCGGGCAATTCAAACCGTTACCGGATTTGCGTAGGGCGGAATAGACGGCTGACGTCTTCGATTGCGTGTAACCTTTGGCTTCGATGATTGGACGGTCACGTTTGCATCAGAAAGCGAGGCATTCAGGAAATGTCTGATCCTAAGCTCATCTTCAGACGCACAAAGTTCGGGAATCTCAAATAAAATGTCACGCATCGAGTGACTGGGCATTGAAGCGATCTTGCCTAAAAAGATCTTTGGATGAGTTGTCTTTTCAAGTCGTTCGGCATCGGATTCAAGGACTTCAGAAAGCTTTTCACCGGGACGCACGCCGACAAATTTTATTTGAATATCGATATCAGGTGTTAACCCGGATAATCGAATCGTTTCGCGTGCAAGATCCAGAATTTTTACCGGCTCACCCATGTCGAGAATAAGTATCTCGCCGCCGTTACCTATGGCGCCGGCTTGCAAAACCAGTTGGGTGGCTTCAGGAATGGTCATAAAGTAGCGGCGCATTTCCGGATCGGTGACCGTAACCGGACCGCCCCGTTTGATCTGTTCGCGGAAAGTTGGAATTACCGATCCATTTGAGCCGATCACATTGCCGAAGCGAACGGCAAGGAAGCGGGTATCGTATTCGCGATCCATATGCTGGATAACGAGCTCGGCAAGGCGCTTTGATGCACCCATGACCGATGTCGGAAAAACCGCTTTATCGGTAGAAATAAGAACGAATGCTTCCGCCTTGTGCCTGCCGGCAAGTTCAGCAACTAACTTTGTTCCCAATACATTATTTTTCAACGCTTCGGAGGCATTGCGTTCCATCAGGGGCACATGTTTGTGTGCCGCGGCATGAAAAACAACATGCGGTTTGAAACGAGCAAAGAGATTTTCCATTCGTTCCGAATCGCAAATATCTGCAATAACAGGGATGACTTCAGCGTCCGGAAGTAAATTTGCAATTTCTTGTTCGATATGGAAAAGAGCTGGTTCCGAGCGTTCAACAAGAATCAGCTTGTTTGTGCCGCACTTCCCAAGTTGGCGCACCAGTTCCGAGCCGATCGAACCGCCAGCTCCGGTTACCATAACTATTTTGTGTTTCAGAAACCTGTTGATGCTGTCAGGCTCCAATGCAACCGGCGCACGTCCCAACAGATCCTCTACTTCGATCTCACGAATTCGGCTTACGGTGACATTGCCCTGCAATAATTCATATAAACCGGGGATGGTTCGTACTTTTATTGGTATTTGCTGACAAACCTTCAAGATTTTTTGAAACTCACTTCGACTTGCCTGCGCGATCGAAATAATGACGTGATCGATCTTGTGCATTTTGACCAGGTTAGGCAGATCCTCTATGCCACCCGCAACCTTAACGCCGTTGATGATCGCACCATGTTTCGAAACATCATCGTCAACAAAAGCCTTGACGTCAATATCTATATCGCCGCGCCGCTTCACTTCGGCCAAAGTCATAACGCCGGCTTGGCCGGCACCTACGAATATTACCGACTTTTTCGGCGATTGATCCTTCGTGCTGCGGCTGGATCGTTCATAGATTTCCCGACGCATCATTCTGATGCCGAGTACGCCGACGAACGACACGATGAGATCCAGGATGACAATCGAGATCGGAACGATCACTAAAGCAGGAAAAAACGGGTGAATGGACCGCGCGATAAGTAACAGCAGCGAAACACTAACAAGCGCCGCGCCAATGCTTCTTGCATCTTGTGTACTTGTGTATCGCCAGATGAATCTGTGTGCTCCAAAAAATCTAAGCGCCAAGACCTGAAGCAATACAACTATTGGCAGTTGTATAAAAAACTTGCCGACTTCGCTGGTGGGCACGCTGAAATCGAATCGAAGCTGGTAAGCGAGAACAAAAGCTCCAACCAGAAAGACTGTCTCAAGCAGAAACTGCAAAAAGCGAGCAGTAAATTTATAACGACCGATTCGAAGACTTCTCAAACCAGTCGTGTTCAACGTATGGTCATTAAACATCGCGTATAACCTAATTATGTATAGCCTGTCCTTATCGCCGGCTGCGTCGAAATGACGTAAACCTTATCACAGGACAGAAAAAATCCGCCAAAATGGGGAGTTTCATTAAGGGTTCTCCATTATTCTAAACTCACGAGACATCTAATGCATCATAATTTCCGACAATTTTCATTGGCTTGATGTGTGGTCAAAAGTTGCACATTAGGATAAGAGCTATGTCGTCATAAATGGCACAAATTGACCTTCGGAAGATGATCGCACTGTCAAAATATGTATTTTTCACTAATCGGAAGTGCTCATCAGTTAGCTGTACTTTAATGCCAGTCAAAACTGTCCATGCGCCCGATTACTTTTCACACCTGCTCTGTAACAATTAACACATCTAATTAACTTGGAACCTTTTGCGAGGAGATCTCTCTTATTCTTCGCCATAAAGTCTCCAAAAAATGCGTCTTATACGCATCAGGTTTTAGTGAAAATGTTCAATGATTGGTTATTTGTAGAAAAATCGAATTACTAAATAATTCGTTGTCTGTTTTTTAGACGGGCGTGTAAACGGCATTGGCGCTTGATGTGCAAACAAATAGGTAGGCAGTAAAACGGGCTGCGATACCCGGAACAATTTTATGAGTAATATATCCACTCGTCCATCCTTTGCGGTCATATCGCCGGAAACCAACGTGCCGTTTTACCGGCCGCATCTTTCAGAGATGGAAATCAACGAGGTTGTTGAGACGCTACGTTCTGGTTGGCTTACAACTGGCCCGCAAGTTAAGGAATTCGAACGCGAATTCGCACTTGCAGTTAAAGCGGAACATGCAATCGCATTGAATTCCTGCACGGCAGCACTGCATCTGGCAGTTGAAGCTCTCGGCCTTCGTGAAAATCAGGGTGTGCTTGTTCCTTCGATGACTTTCGCGGCTACAGCCGAGATAGTGCTTTATAAAAAAGCGATTCCGATATTGGTTGACTGCGACCCGGTAACGGGAAATATAGATATTGCAGATGCTGAAGAGAAATTAAAACGGCTAAGAAGCGGTTCGCTCGATCTTCGAATTTCACCTGAGACAGAGGTGGTAGGAATTATCCCGGTTCATGTGGGCGGGAATATGATCGACGTCCGTGCGATCAAAAACTTTGCCAAACGGCACAGACTGTGGATCATTGAAGACGCGGCACATTCCTTTCCGGCAGCGTGGAGGCCGGACTCGGATAGTCCTTGGCAGACTTGCGGTGAAAATACCGCGGATGTTACCTGCTACTCATTTTATGCAAACAAGACAATGACAACCGGTGAGGGCGGAATGGCTGTAACGAACGACCGCGAATTGGCCGACCGCATGAGACTTATGTCCCTTCACGGACTGTCGCATGATGCCTGGGGGCGTTACTCGGGAAACGGCAATTGGGATTACAGGATCGTTGCTCCCGGCTACAAATACAACCTGACGGATATCGCAGCTGCGATAGGCCGAGGCCAGCTTTCGAGAGCCGAAGAAATGAGGAAGCAGCGCGAAGCGGTCGCCGAGTTCTATGCAGACGAGCTTTCCGGCGTTCGTGAGTTTGAGCTTCCGCCAATGAACGAGGACCGCATACATTCTTGGCATCTTTTTCCGATCAGGTTGAATCTTGATTCGCTCACGATCGATCGCAATGAGTTTATGGAGGAGTTGAAACGGAATGGAGTCGGATGCTCGGTTCATTGGCGCCCGCTTCACCTTCACCCTTTGTATGAAGAATTAGGTTGGACAGCAGATGATCTTCCTGCTGCAACGGAAATGTGGAAACGCCTGATCAGCCTTCCCCTGTTCTCGGCAATGAGTTCCGAGGAAATGATTCATGTCGTTGAAACCGTAAAGCGGATCTGTGCCGATCACACTTCGCAAAAGATGTATTTGGTGGCTTGATGTCGGATCAAAATCGAAATCGTGGACTTCCGAGGCCTGCTGAAATTGGTTTGGCTTTCATTGGACTTGTTGTTTCGGCTCCCGTTTTGGCAATGTCTGCACTTCTTATCAAACTCGATTCTCGCGGGCCGGCAATATTTCGTCAACGCAGGATTGGACGCAGCGGCGAACCATTTACATTATTCAAATTGAGAACAATGGTGAATTCCAAGTCCGGGGCAAGCGTCACGGCTGCCGATGATAATCGCATTACCACGATTGGCAAGCTGCTTCGGCGCACCAAGATCGACGAGCTGCCGGAACTTTGGAACATTCTGCGGGGAGATATGAGCATCGTTGGGCCGCGCCCCGAAGTGCCGGAGTTAGTAAACCTCGACGACCCAAATTGGATAGAGATTTTAAATTTCCGGCCCGGATTGACCGATCCGGTAACACTTCGATTGAGAAACGAAGAACAGCTTTTGGCAGACGCGAACGCAGACCCGGCATTTTATACAGATGTATTGCAGCCCTTTAAATTACGTGGATACGTGCAGTTTTTGAGAAACCGGACTTGGGCGACCGACATCAAAATAATCTGCCGGACATTGATAACAATTGTTTTTCCGGGAACTGCCGATCCGCCGTCCAAAGAAGAAATGCGATGGTCGCTAGCTGAATAATACAAGGTTCTGAGCTGGATTATTTTGAACAGAAAGGCGGAAGAATTATGTCGATGAGTAATGTGCAAATAACGCTGCAACAATCGAAATCCGACAAATGTCGGCATGCAATCGACTTTTTCCGGCCTAAAGTGGCCAGTTCGCATCGACATATTTTTCTTGCTCTCAATCGGAATTTGATGGTATATTTCGGTAAATCGCAATTTGATGTGAGCATGCGCATTGCCCAAATTTGGGGGCACAAGGCGTTATCGAGGAAATGCTCGCGTTCGATCAACGATCCTGTCCGCGGGTCATTTATCGCGTCGCGGCGTTTGAGTATTTTTTTTACCCGACTTAACCGTCAAGACGTTGTTTTGGAGTTAATACGCCATGGTTAAGAAATCTGTAAATGCTTTAATAATTCTTGCGCTTGCCGCGATTGGAATAATTGCACAAAAACCTCAGCCTTCTCCTTCGGTTTCAAGCAACAAACGGCCATCGATTTCGACCAATGTTGTGCCGAACGAAAAATCTGAACTTATTGAAGGTACCGTTGTTGCTGTCGATGACGGAGACACAATTTCAATTTTAACTGCAGACCAGACCTCGTATAAGGTGCGATTACAGGCCATCGACGCTCCCGATGACCGACAACCGTATTTCGATAAATCGAGAAAGAGGTTGTCAAATCTTTTGCTCAAAACTGACGTAAAGGCCATGGTTCATTCCAAGGATTCAAATGACATGTTGATCGCTACTGTTTATCAGGAAGGCCGCGATATCGGACTGATACAAATTGAAAACGGAATGGCTTGGCACGATAAACGCTATTTGCATTTGCAGACGCCATCGGGTCAAAAAAGTTATGCAGATGCTCAGACAAAAGCGGTAAAAGAGCGAAAGGGTTTGTGGGACGACAAGAATCCTATCCCACCTTGGGTATTTCGCGGCGACGTAATGACGGCGCAGCCGGTGAATCCTGTAAATGCAAACGAAAATGTGCCGGCGCAAACAGGTGATCGGAAATACATTTTGGGACCAAGAGGGGGTTGTTACTACATAAAGGAAAGCGGCTCAAAGGTCTATGTAAAAGACAAAAGCCTTTGTGGAACGCCGCCCGTGGAAAAGCCGTGACTGGAAGTTTTGAATTATCGTGAAGATATGTCCACAATGTGGGATCGAAAATGAACCGAATACACTTTGCTGTGCATGCGGACAAGTTTTTGTGAATGAAGTACTAACGTCGCAGGCAAACGATACGATACAGGTGCTTCGAATTCGGCAAAAGAGCGCGGCGAAACGGGTTCTGGTTCTCGCAGGCATTACTTTTGCTGTCGCAATCTCCGTTTTGTATTTGGGCGGGTTTCTTCGGGCCTCCGAAAATGAATCCGCGCCGGACACTCCGCTGCCTCTTACTCAAAAAGCTCAAAGCGAATTGCCGCCGCCGGAAACAACCGAAACAAAAGTACTCAGCGACGATAGATCGTATAAGGTCTCAAAGGTTTTTACAGGCGATATTATCGAGGTCGTCGATGAAAGTAATCAGGAATACCGCATAAACATTTTCGGCATTCGCGCTCCGAAACTCAATGAAAATTTTGGTGCCGAATCAAAACAAAACTTGTCGAATCTGGTTCTGGGCAAAACCGTTTTTGTTCGAACAAAAAGAACCGACGGCACAGACGGCGTTGTTGCCGAAGTAATTTGCGGCAATTCGAATGCCGGCGTTGTGCAGATCCAGGCAGGACTGGTATGGATGCTGAATAATGAGTTGGGCACATTAGGCTCAAATTTAGGTCGTCAGTATCTTGATGCCGAATCAAGCGCGAAACAAAAGAAATATGGGCTCTGGTCGGGCTCGCTCGAACCAGGTGCAGAAAGCGAAGTTAGCGCGGTCACTAATCCGCCTTCGACGGCATCGGCCGATGTTTATGCCAGGGGAATCGCGGACCAACCTGTTGAGCTCTTTCCGATCGCTCCGGTCGTAAAGCAGGTTGAAGGAATTCGAAACGTTGAACCAAAACCAAGTCCGGCTCGAGTTTCGGAAACCCCGAAACCGGCTCCGCTCGCGTCCGGGCCGACTCAGTCAGAAGTTAGGCCGGTAACATCTCAAAGAAATGTCGAACCCACGAGAACACCCAAACCGGACGCAGTCAAGACTGAATCGCCCGGTCCTGCTTATGTGAGAGGCCCGCGTGGAGGCTGCTTTTACATAAATTCCAAGGGCAGCAAGGTGTATGTCGATCGCTCTATCTGCAATTGAATTGATGGAAGTTTAGAAGTTATGCGTTATCCAATCGTCTTCATCACAATTCTCGGTTGTTTCGCGGCGACAGGTCTGGTGTATTCGCAAAGCGTTTCGTCCGTCTCAAGCAAGCAGTTGGCAAAGGTTTGGGAACAGTCGGGCAAAAAAGGGGACAAAGATGGGATGATCGAGGGTAACGCCGTCTTGATATTCGATGGCGACACGATCGGCATTGTGGCAAAGGACGGTTCCAGATACACGATTCGTCTGCGAGGAATCGACGCGCCTGAGAATCGACAGCCGTTTGGACTAGAATCGACCAACCAGCTTGCATACATGGTTCAAGGAATGGACGTTGTTGTGATCGTGGGCGAACGGGATTCGAATAACAAATATATCGGCGCCGTGTTCATGGATAGCGAGGACGTAAGCTTGGCGCAAATTCGTAAAGGAATGGCGTGGTGTTACAACACGCCCGGCATAACCATGTCGAAGGTACAAAAA
>JBOGOW010000135.1:0-8811 GCA_050748285.1 Pyrinomonadaceae bacterium | reverse complement strand
GTTTATTTTCAGAATCATCGCGATCTTTTGATCGGCGGGCACGTCAAACGGGTCGCGTTCGAATGAACTTTTCCATTTAGCTACGACCTTTGGCGTGGGGACGAGCTCGATCTTTTTTCGCGTGATAGACGAATTCGCCTTTGCGATCGCGGCGGCTTCGGTAGTGATCCGCACGACCTCTTCATTCGTCAAGATCGGGCTTGCGGCAAAGCCCCACGTGCCGTTGATGAGAACGCGGACGCCGAAGCCGAAGTTCTGCCCGCTCGATACGTTCAGCACCTGACGTTCGCGCGTCGAGACGTTTTCGTTGCGGTAGCGGTTGATGCGGATGTCGGCATATGACGCGCCCAATTTCTTTGCGGTCGCAAGCGCGGTGTCGGCAAGCGAATCTTTATTTACGTCATACCAAACCGCGGCCGCCGCCTGTGCGTCGAGCGCCCAAACCGGCAACGCCGCCGCACTGACAGCCATCGCGGATGTTTTTATAAAATCACGGCGAGAAAAATCCATCTTCACCCTCACTTTGCATTGAATTTGAGAAACAGGAAACGCAAATAGTGTATTGCCGCGCGCTTTTTAATGTCAACATAGACGCAGGATTTCGATGTAAAGAATTGTCAATCAGATATGTTCGCGCTGTGGAAATATAAAAAATATCCATTTCGCAAACCGCTAAATAATGCTATTGTGTTTTAAAATTCTTTTTCTTTGGGAACCTGTGTTTTTATATGAAACAAACCACCATGATAATTCTCATTTTTATACTTACTATGGCAATAGATTCCCGTGCTCAAAAGGACGGTCTGAATAATGGGGTAGATTTTTATCAGGAAGGAAAATATAACGAATGCGTTTCCGAGCTTAAATCATGGCTCGAAACTAATAAGAAGGATTACACTTCATGGCTTTATCTTGGTGCGTGTCATATGAAGTTAGGACAAGAAGAAGATGCTAAAAAGGCATTTCGAAAGGTGCCGTCGCAGCACGATCAAAAGGAATTTCTTGCCGCTCGACTTCAGACATATGTCAAGATCACAAAAAGGCCGCGGGCTACATATACGAAACTCGCTCGCGACAATCACGTTACCGGTACTGTTGATTTAATTGTGGAACTACTCGCGAGGGAAAAATTGGGTTTGTATTCGTGACACGCTCGCTTCCTGATGGTCTAACTGACAAAGCCGTAAATGCTGCACTGCAAATTGCGTTTGAACCAGCGACTCGCAATGGAAAGCCAGTGCCTATAGTAGTTACGGTTAACTACGGCTTTAGTATCTACTAATCACAAATAGATTCTTAAACAAAGCAGCCGCTCATATAACCGAAGAAAGAACTACTTTTTGAGAAAAGCAACAAATTCATCTTCGCTGCGGGTTAGGCCGGCGAAGGTGGCGATGATCTGGTCGTCGGGTGAGATGATGGCGTAGAGCGGCAGGGCGACGGTGCCGAAGCGCTGTTCCTGCATTTTTTGGAAGCCTTCGTACGGCTCGCCCTCGCCATCGGTATAAAGCCGGACGCGGATGAATTTATCCAATTCCTCGCGCACCTTCGGCTTTGGGAACATATTCGCTTCCATCCAGCGGCAGTTCGTGCAGGTATAGCCGGTGAAATCGATGAAAAGATTCTTGTTCTCGGTCTTTGCCTGCGTCATCGCGGCGGCGAGATCGTTTGTTATCCACGGCAGTTCGCCGTTGGCAGGATTCGCCGCTCCGCTTGCGACCGAAACCTCTTTTGCCGGCGGCAGGAACGATTCGATCTCGCCCAAACGCTGGCCGAACAACCCCGTCAGCAAATAGAACGAAAGCGTCCCGAAAAAGAATGCGACCATCACGCGCACCAAGCCGATGCGCGTTTCTTCGGAGTCGTGAAAGAATCGAAAAACGCCGAGCAGATAAAGAAATGTAAGTATCGATAGAGCCAGCCAACCGGCGATAACGACCTCGCGTGTAAAAATATTCCAGCCCCAGATCAGATCGACGTTCGAGATGAATTTCAGCGCCGCTCCGATCTCGAGAAAGCCCATCACGACCTTTACCGAATTCATCCAACTTCCCGAACGCGGAAGCGAATTTAGCAGATTCGGCGCGATCGCAAGCACGAAAAAGGGAAGCGCGAACACGGTCGAGAATGCGAGCATTCCGACGATCGGATAAACAAGATCGCCATTCGCGGCCGCGACAAGAATGGTTCCTACGAGCGGAGCAGTGCAGGTAAACGACGTGAGCGAAAACGTCAGCCCCATCAGCAGCAGGCCGACGATCCGGCCCGATTCTTTAGAACGAGTTGCTCCGTCCAGTTTCGTCAAAACGCTTGACGGCAGACCAATGCTGTATGCCCCGAGCAAACTGAACGCGAACGCGACGAATATGCCGGTTATCAAAAGATTGATATACGGATTCGAAGCGAATCGGTTGATGCCGGCGGCCCCGAATAGCAACGCGAGAGCAACGCCGAGACCGGTAAAGGTCAATATAATTCCGCCCGAATAAATAAACGCATCGCGAACCGAACCAATCCGCGAATCGGAGCCGTGTTTCGTAAAATATGAGACCGTGATCGGTATCATCGGGAACACGCACGGCGTAAGAAGCGACAACGCTCCGAACGTCATCGCCAGCCAGATAAATCCCCAGATCGGTTGATCGCTGATGTTGCTTTCGGCGGTTCTCACGACATCTGCTGAATTCGTCGGAAGAACAATTGTTGTTGTGTTTGTATCGACGTTCGCATTTATTTCGAGATTGGCATTCGCATTTACATTCGCGAGAACGTTTGTGTTTACATTCGAATTTGCGTCGGGTGTCGGCGAAGGTGTCGGCGTCGCACTTGGGGTCGGTGTCGGCGAGGCAGCACTGCCGGCGGAGATCGTCAACGCCGCGGTCAGCGGAACCGTTTTTGGCGGCAGGCAAACCGAGTCGTTACAGACCTGATAACGCACCTTTATATTCAGCGTTGAGGCACCAAGAGGCGCGTCAGCATTTATCGTAAATGGAACCGTGAAAGCTGCGCTACCGGAATAAAACTCGGTGTTGATACCAAAGTTCGGATCCATCTGCACTTGTGGCTTGGGCCCGGTGATCTTTCCCGCGGTAAACGGTCCCTCGCCAAGCGTGATCCGTGTCGGGATCGGCCCGCCGCCGCCCTGCGTGATGGAATACAAATGCCATCCACCGCCGATGCTTGCATTGATCCGCGCCGTTCCTTTACCGCCAGCCGAAATAGTCGTAGGCGAAACACTCATCGAAAGCGAAACCGGATTCTGGGCAAACGAATGCGACGCAATCGAAATTGCAAATATGGCTAACGCAATTATTTTAGGTAAATAAAATTTCACAGTTTGGTGAGTGATGGCGTGTTTCTCGTCTCTAATCTTTTGTATCTCGTCTATGGCTTTGCCGCAACCGCATCCGCGACAATTTTCTCAAGGTCGTCCTTTTCGCTGAGCGTTGCGATTATCTTGCCGTCGCGCCCGACCAACGTTTTTGCCGGCAATGCCTTTACGCCAAAAATATTCACGGCGACCGGCAGCGAACTTTTCGCATTTGCCTGTGTCCAATCAACACCGCGCGTTTTTACGATCTGTCTTGCCCGCACGTCTGCTTCTTTGGCAAATTCGGGATCGTTCGCGTCTTCATCGCCGATCGTCTCGGCATTCATTCCCAATATTTCAAAACCTTCAGCCTTGTATTTATCATAGAGCTTCTTGAGCTTAGGAATATCCGCCAGGCACGGCCCGCACCACGTCGCCCAAAAATCGATCAGCACTACCTTACCCTTAAATTCAGAAAAATTGCGTTTTATTCCGCCGAAATCGACAAACTCAAATTCCGGTGCATCGGATTTAGCATTCGGAGTCGTTTTGATTTCAGCCTTCGAAGTTTGTGCGCCGACACGCACATCCAATGAAAAAACAGAGATCACCGCCAACAAAATCAAACAGTATCGATAATAACTTTTCATAACTTCTTTTCCCGGCACGTAAGCCCATAAGTATTCACGGCTAAACTTAATGTTAGTTGTATGATGCGGTTCGCGCAATATTCGCAACTCGTTAAAATAAAGTAGAAAACGAAATCCGTTTCGTTTAGAATCAATCCGTATTATAGAATTTGTTTTTAAAGGCGAAACCACATTGAATCCAACTAATATCTCCGATCCTGAATACTTCCATAAAGTGGTCGATTGCCAATACGCGTGCCCAGCGCATACGCCGGTTCCTGAGTATATTCGCCTGATCGCCGAGGGCCGATATACCGAAGCGTATATGATCAATTGGGATTCGAACGTGTTTCCCGGCATCCTCGGCCGAACGTGTGATCGCCCGTGCGAACCGGCGTGCCGCCGTGGACGACTCGAACAGGAACCAGTCGCGATCTGCCGTCTAAAACGCGTCGCCGCGGACAATCGCGACGACGTCATTCCGTACATGCCGCACGGACCTTTTAAAGCGAATGGCAAGAAGATTGCGTTGATCGGTGCCGGACCAGCATCGCTGACGGTCGCACGAGATCTCGCTCCGCTCGGCTACGAAATTCATTTATTCGATGAGCAATACAAGGGCGGCGGATTCATGCTGAGTCAGATTCCGGCATTTCGACTGCCTGTTTCGGTTTTGGATGAAGAGGTTGATTACATTCTGCGGCTCGGAATACACACGCATTTCAAACATTACGTCGATTCGCTTAAAGGCGTCATCGAGCAGGATTACGATGCCGTATTTGTCGGCACTGGCGCGCCGCGTGGCCGCGATCTGCCCGATTTGCCTGGCCGTCACGAAGGTGCGGACAATATTCATATCGGAATAAACTGGCTCGGCAGTGTCGCGTTTGAACACACGGGCAAGATCGGCAAACGAGTGATCGTGCTCGGCGGCGGAAACACCGCGATGGATTGCTGCCGCACGGCTCGCCGGCTCGGCGGCGAGGACGTAAAGGTGATCGTCCGCTCTCCGTTTGCGACGATGAAGGCCTCGCCGTGGGAAAAGGAAGATGCCCAGCACGAAGACATCCCGATCATCGACAACCACGTCCCGAAAAGCTTTATTTATCGGAGTGAGGACACTCCTGTCCTCATGGACGAGGCTTCCTCGTCCAGAATGCCTCTCGCCGGAGTAACCGAACGGAGCGCGGACACTCCTGTCCGCACAGCCGACGCTTCGTCGGCTGAAAATGCTGACACACACAGTCTCGCCGGTGGGACCGGCGATGCGGACAAGAGTGTCCGCGCTCCGCGTCTTGTCGGTATGACCTTCGAGAAAGTCGAGGCCAAGTACGACGAGAACGGCAAACGTTCTCTCGTCCCGACCGGCGAAGATGACGTCTTTTTCCCGTGCGACGACGTGCTTATCGCGGTTGGGCAAGAGAACAGTTTCCCCTGGATCGAGCGTGACTGCGGAGTCGAGTTCGACAAATGGGAAATGCCTATCGTCGATAAGATAACCTTCCAGTCCACAAACAAAAAGGTCTTCTTCGGTGGCGACGCGGCATTCGGGCCGGAGAACGTGATCACCGCCGTCGCTCACGGCCACCAGGCGGCTGTTTCGATCGATCTGCATTGCAACAGCAAGAACCTCCACACCGAACGCCTCGATCCATTCGTCAATCTCATCTCGCAGAAGATGGGCATTCACGAATGGGCGTACGACAGCGAGGTTGCCAAAGACCAGCGTTACGTCGTGCCGCAGACCGACAAGTCGATCACGCTCAAAGACCGTAAACAAGAGGTCGAAAAAGGCTTTGACCCGCTTGCCGGTTACAAAGAGGCCGAACGCTGCCTCAACTGCGACGTACAGACGGTCTTCCACGCTCCGAAATGCATCGAGTGCGACGCCTGCGTGGACATCTGCCCGACGAGCTGCATCACGTTCACCGCCAACGGCGACGAAGAAGATCTGCGTTCACGTACAAAGGTTCCGGCGCTCAATCTCACGCAGGACCTCTACGTCTCCGAACCCGTACCGCAGACGCTCCGCATCATGGCCAAAGACGAAGACGTCTGCCTCCACTGCGGCCTCTGTGCCGAACGCTGCCCCACCGCCGCCTGGGACATGCAGAAATTCTTCTACAACGTCACCAAAGCCGGCGAGGTCAAATACGACAATTTCGTGCAAATCGAAAGGAATGGTCAGGCATGAGAATTTATATCGACACATCTGTAGTCGGCGGCGTATTCGACGAAGAGTTTCAAAAAGGGTCGCAATCATTTTTTGAGAATGTCGACTCTGGTGACCATATCCTTGTCGTTTCGGAACTCCTTCGATCGGAGTTGCTCGACGCGCCGGAACGCGTTCGCACTTATCTTGATAGATTTAAGGGAAATCAGATTGAAGAAGTGAAGCTCGACATCGATATATTAGACCTCACCGACCTTTACGTCTCAGAGCGAGTTGTTGGCGCGACCAGTCTCGCGGATTGTCAGCATATTGCAGTGGCAACAATTTACAGAGCAGACGCTCTTGTTAGTTGGAACTTCAAACACATTGTTAATCTTCGCCGCATCAGGGGTTATAATGCAGTTAATCTGAAACACGGGCATCCGATGATAGAGATCAGGACGCCTATTGAGGTACTGGAAATATGAAGCAAACGATCAATAAGAAAGAAAAGGACTTCGACGCAGTGAAAATGATGCGCGAGATCAGGGACAAGATAAGCCGTGAGATCATGCATATGACCCACGAAGAACAACTTGCCTATATCAAAAAGCGACTGGCTAGGGGGCCTGTGAAAAAGGCCGCCTGATCAGCCGCGTCTTGGGTCTTGCGACGAAGACGTCTGCCTCCACTGCGGCCTCTGACGCGACGCGCTGCCCCACCGCCGCCTGGGACATGCAGAAATTCTTCTACAACGTCACCAAAGCCGGCGAGCACAAATACGCCAACCTCGTCCAGATCAGAAGAAGTACCTGATTCTTGTCAGAACCAGGAGCGATAGCGACTGGGCTCTTGCATACGATGATAAAATAATCCGAGGAGTAAATTATGTCAGAAGTAGTATTAACATTGCCGGATGATGTCGCGACCGAAGCGGGTGAGATGGGACTTTTCTCACCAACCCTTGCCGCGTCGATTTTCAAAGCGGAGCTTCGACGACGCAAGGTCAATAAGTTCTTCGACACTATCGATAGGATCGCAGTCGTCGAGGGCGAACCGATGTCGAACGAAGAGATAAATGCCGAGATCGCGGCGGCTCGTAAAGAACGCAGGGGCCGGTAAATGCGTGTCACCGCCGATACCAATACGGTTATCTCAGGCTCATTATGGCATGGCAATCCGCGGCGCATTCTCGACGCGGCGCACGATGGACTGATCGAACTTTTCACCTGCCGGCAATTGCTCGTGGAGTTGGAAGATGTGCTAGGTCGGGGAAAATTTGCACAGCGACTAGCTTCGGCTGACCGCACTGTAAAAGATGTAGTAGAGAATTATTCTTTCGTCGCGACAATTGTTGAGATAGTAAAAATTAAGCCCGTGGTCATTTGCGATCCCGACGATGATGTAGTAATCGCTTGTGCGATTGAGTCGCAATCTGACGTGATTGTTTCCGGTGATGATGATCTGCTTGACCTAAAAGAATATCGGAGCGTTCGGATCCTAATGGCAATCGAGTTGCTTGCCGAACTTAAGTTATAAGAGCCGAACGCTGCCCCGCCGCCGCCTGGGATATGCAGAAATTCTTCTACTTGCGTCACCAAAGCCGGCGAGGTCAAATACGCCAACCTCGTCCAGATCCAAAGGAATTGAAATGATGCGGTCTAGTTTAACCTCGAGCGAGGTGGGTCGTTTGTCGGTCGAGGTAGTGAATGAAAGTGAAATGGAGAAAGCAAAGAAGCCAGAGACGGAAATACAAAGTGAGAACAGCAAACGAAAACTGCTCCGCAAATTGGTGTTAACCGCGAATGAAATAGTTACTTACGAGAGTGGCCTTTCCGTCGGGGTTTGGAACCTTAGTCGCTTGATCGGATGGCTCGCACAATCTGATGTTGTAGTTGACCTGCCGGTCTTGAAAGAATACGAGGACCAAGTACGTTCGACTCCGTCAGGCAAGGAACGACTGAATTGCAGTAGAGAGGCACTTCAACGTTACGATGAAAAGCTGTTGGCAATCAACGCCGCTTTTCATGATCGAATTCTGGATGCCTGCTTTGAGATACGCGAGAGATTCGGAACGCTCGACAATACGCGGGTACGACAAAGTGAATGACCGCAAAGAGGAGCAACCTGGTTGGAAAGCATCGATACGCAATCAGGTCTGCGAAATCTGCTAACCAAGCGGTGCAGATAGGTTACGAAGCAAGGAAGTCTTCATCGCATAGCGATGGTTTGAATGTAGCGGTAGGTCGTAACCCACGGAAAGGATGAAAACGGGTCCCCGTCGCGTAGCGACGACTGACCATTGCGACGCGGATCCAATTGTCGCTGACGCTACTTGCGTTCATCAAACAGGTATAGAATAGAGTCAGAGGTAGGCTATGACGGTACAAACAATGGAGATAATGGACGTCGTTGATTCGCTTCCGATCGATATGAAGCTGGAGATCATCGACCACCTTCTCGAGAGCATTTCGCCGACGAAGAAAGAGGTCGAAGAAGCATGGAAAGAAGAGGTCGAGCGAAGAATAGACGAAGTTGAACACGGCGAGGTTAAGCTGATTCCGGGTGAAGAAGTCTTCGCAAGAATGAGAGCACGCTATAAGAAATGACTTTTTCGTTTCATCCAGAGGCTGAAGACGAGTTCGTAGCCGCCCAAGTCTTTTACGATGATCGAGAATTCGGTCTCGGCGAGATCTTTCTTGATGAGGTCCGTGAAACTA
>JBOGOW010000134.1:0-8841 GCA_050748285.1 Pyrinomonadaceae bacterium | reverse complement strand
GCATCTTGCTTCGTGACGGTTTCAAAAGAACCTCCACACGACCGAGCTGCCATTCTCCTTTTCTATATCCAAATCTATACGAATTGGATGCTTTTTTGAACATACAATTACACTAACAAACCTTAAATTGACCCACTCCAAGAACTCTATTACCTTACGCTGTTCTGCAGTGTTTGATATGATAAAGGGTTGAATTTTTTATGAATCGACGAATTACAGAAAGTTATAAAAAGATACTCGATGCCGAGAGCGGTTATACCGTCAAACACGGCGCGGCACTTCGCATCGCGCTCTGCTACCCGAATATACATTCGATCGGGATGGCAAATTTGGGGCTTCATACTATGTATGAACTCTTTAATGAAATCCCCGACGTTTCGTGCGAACGAGTATTCCTTCCCGACCCGAAAGACCTTGTCGAATATGAAAAATCTCGAACGCCGCTGCTCTCGCTCGAAACGCAGACGCCGGTTCGCGATTTTGACGTCGTTGCCTTTTCCATCTCGTTCGAAACCGATTACCTGAACATGGCGCGGATGCTCCAGCTTTCGGGCATTCCGGTTTGGGCCGCGAATCGAAACCATTTTCATCCGCTTGTGATAATGGGCGGTGCCGCTTCATTCCTTAATCCCGAACCGATAGCGGATTTCACCGATGTGATCGCAGTAGGCGAAGGCGAAATCCTTGCCTGCCAGCTTGTCGATGCGATCCTTGAAAATGAAACAAAAGAGGATATTTTGCTTTCACTTGCACGTATCGGACGTGGGTTTTACGTCCCGTCTTTTTACGATGTGCTTTATAACGATGACGGAACTGTTTTCGATTATCTGCCGAATCAGAAGGACGTTCCGCGCCGCGTCGGACGCGCGCTTGCGGCGGTCAATCCAAAAGAAGGCACGCTTCGCCGTGCACTAAAACGCGGAGAAAACGAGCTCGCGGATTTTCTTGTCAATCAGGATACGTTTTGCCCCTCAACGTCGGTTTGGTCGCCGGAGGCTGAAATGGGCGACCGTCTGTTGGTGGAAATTTCGCGCGGATGCTCGCAGGGCTGCCGGTTTTGCTGGGCAGGCTACAATTATTACCCGCCGCGCGTTGTGCCCGCAAAAGACATCTTGGCGAAAGCCGCCGAATGGCGCTCAAAAACCGATAAGATCGGTCTGGTTTCGACCGCCGTTTGCGATCACCCTGAAATTTCGACGATCCTTCGTGAACTGAGGGCGATGGACTACCGCATTTCGGTTTCCAGTCTGCGGCTTGATCAGATATCGGATGAACTGCTCGATGCGTTGGTCGAATCGAAAGATCAACAGATCGCGGTCGCGCCCGAAACCGGTTCCGACCGCCTTCGCCGCGTTATAAACAAAAATCTGACAAACGACGAGATCGTCGATATATGCGGTGCCGTTTTCGACCGCGGAATGTTGACCGTTAAGCTTTATATGATGGTAGGCCTGCCAACCGAAACGCAGGAAGACCTCGATGAAATGTTCGTCCTTGTCGAGCGGATAAAGAACCGAATGCTCGAAGCGGGAAAAAAATTCGGTTATGCCGGCAAGATCATTCCTTCGCTGAACGGCTTTGTCCCGAAGCCGAACACGCCGCTCCAGTGGGACGCGATTTGTAACGAAAAAGAATTAAAGAAACGCATCAAATACGTTTGCAAGGGCTTGTCGAAAATACCGAATGTCGATGTCCGTTTTATGTCTGCACGCATCGCTCACGAGCAGGCTCTGTTCTCGTCGGGCGACCGAACAATATCGAAAGTTATCAATCGAGCGGCGGAATTGAAAGGCGATATCAATCAGGCTCTTCGCGAAACCGGCGTCGATTCCGCTTTTCATATTTCGAGGGATAGAATCTACGACGAATTCCTGCCGTGGTCGATAGTCGATTCCGGCCTTTCATTTGAATTCCTCAAAACTGAACACGAAAAAGCACGAAACGCTCTATCAAGCCTCCCGTGCCCGGCGGTCGAAAAATGTACTACTTGCGGTGTTTGCCCGACGACCTGGCTCGCCGACGCTCCGCAATCGCTGATCCAAATTCAGCCGGCAAAAATACAGGCTGCACTCGCGGCCATTTGATCACTCGGCAGTCAGATAGCCGGTCGGTTTGGCAACGTAATCAAACTCGTAATTATATCGATACAAACCAAACGGCAGCATATCGACAGGTTTCGAATATGAGGCATGAACCTGTAGCACTTTGCCTGCAGGCTTGATATCGATAAGCGCGTCGCCGGGCAGATTGTTGTTCCTTGCCGCGAATTGCAGATGCGCTTTTATCACATCGGCGGGTTTTAGCTGTCCCGATGCCGATAGTCCCTTGACCACCGCCGTGTCCATTTCCTGGCGGAAACTTGCCGCCTCATACGCAACCGGAACGTAATTGTAGCCGGCATGTGCAGCAAGCACGAGGACCAATGCGACCAGCACTAACTTAACGCCCGCCCCGCCGCGTTCGAAACGCCTTTCTTGAAATAAATTCTTCATCTTGAAATGCTCCTGATTTCGCCACATTTAACTGTTTGGGTTCTTAGTGGAGGAATTGAGTGATCGTTTGTCGAACAAGCCGATCGCCGATTTGGCTGTGTGGAATGATCGCAGGTTTACCGATCCCGTTTAGAAGTACCCATTGCAGTTCGCCGGATATGTTCTTTTTATCGTAAGTAATTGCAGCCGCGACCGCCGCCGGATCGATGTTTTCGATGCGCGGCAAGTCGCCGGCACGATGAACAACACCGCGCAACAAGTTTACAACTTCTGCGTCCAAAAGTCCAAGTTTTTTTGAAATTTCGGCTGCAAAAATAATTCCCCAGCCGACAGCTTCACCGTGCTTTAAATACTTGTAATCAGTAGCCCTTTCCAATGCATGTGCAAATGTATGCCCGAAATTAAGTATTTTTCTCGACGTTGGCTGAACGTTTGCTGCCGATTCCCTTTCGTCTAGCTTTACAACGCTTGCCTTAAACGCGATCTGCGATGCGAGGAGATCGCATAGATTATCGACGAATTTCGCATCGGCATCGCTAAATTTTCCTTTGTTAATAGGGTATTTTTCGAGAAATTCCTGCGTTTTACCAAATAAAGGCATGCCTGAGATCGCTCCCTGCTTTATCGCCTCGCAAAATCCGGCGGTCAATTCCCTTTTCGGCAAGGTCGCAAGCGTGGCAGCATCGATCAGAACGCCCTTTGGCTGATAAAACGCCCCGATGAGATTTTTACCAAACTCGGTGTTGACGCCGGTTTTGCCGCCGACCGATGAATCGATCATTGCGAGCATTGTGGTCGGAACCTGCAAAAATGCGACGCCACGCAGATACACCGAGGCGGCAAAACCGGCAAGGTCGCCGACAACACCGCCGCCGAGCGCGACGACAGCATCGGTTCGAGCAAGTTTCGACTCGCTTAAAAATTCCAATACCTGCTGCAGCGACCGAAAATTCTTATGTCGCTCGCCGTCTTTCATGAGAAAGATCATTGGCGAGACGCCCGCCGTTTCAATTTCCCTTACGACCGCTTCGCCGTAAAGTCCAAAAACCTTCTTGTTCGAGATGACCGCTATTCGGCGCAATTCCACACCGCACGAGTCTGTAATGAATCGACCTGTCGATCTTAAAATTCCGGCACCGACTGCGACATCGTAACGATGTGTTTTCGCGTCAATCTCGACGACAATTTTCTGTAAATATTTCATTGATCCCGCGACCTTGCCGAATGCCCGAAAGTTGCTTGCTAAATTCTTTTAACAGATAATGAAGGTTAAATTACCTGACTCAAAATGCTCGCTTCCCGAATTAGATATTACCTTCAAAAATCCAAACAAGCATTCCGGGACGGAACTTTTACGGAAAGGATCGCTCGTAAACTTTTTTGGGGAACAAGGGCAAAGCTGGAAACTACTGCTGCGTATTTCCGGTTACCTCTCGAAGACCGGCGCCTAGATATCGAAGATGGGTTTGCAGATCATCGAAGCGAGATTTCGTTCGATCGGGACGCCGAGATCGCGATGATCGAGCGGCTTATCGCAGCGTATTTGAAAGCAAAGGCCGACGAGTCGGGAGCAGCTCCGCCTTTTGTGGTGCGTGGTCTTTGGGCCGAATGGATACAGATAAATTACCAACCGCTGACCGACGCAATAGCTTCACGCGATCTGGACTTTCTGATCAGGCTGCTTTCGAATTTTGCGCGTGAGCAAATTGCTGTCGGAACCGGCAGCTGCTACGACGACGTGGTGATTTTTAAGACTTCGCTCACCGGAAAATATTACATAAAGTCCGTGTGGTGCGATTATCGCAATAAACTGGTCGATGCCGGCAGCAGCCTTGCCGAGATAGAATATTCGAATGTCGGGAATCCCGCCGGTGTTCCGGTCGATGGACGAATCATTAGTATAGAGACGCTGCGCCACGCCTACAACGCCCGCACGGTCGCCGAAATTCTACGGAATATTGCAAATGCGTCGATCGTCGAGATCGGCGGCGGATTCGGCGGACAGGCGTTTCAAACCATCGGGCGATTGCGAAAGATCGGTAATCCTGCGGGAAAATATTTTAATTTCGATATTCCTGAGGTCTTATTTATCGCAAGCTACTTTCTGCTGAAATCACTGCCTGAACACAGGATACGACTTTACGGCGAAGGGCCGATTAATGATGATGATTTCGATATAGGACTTTTTCCTCATTTTGCTATCGACGGCCTTGCCGACATGTCGGTCGATCTTGTATTCAATTCGCACAGCTTTTCTGAGATGGAAGGTTCGACGGCAAGGCATTATCTTTCCATTGTTGAACGCATTTGCAGACATTACTTTTACCACATAAATCACGACTTTCGGCTGACCTTTAAGGAACCGAACGGCGATGTTTCATCCAATATGCTCGGGTCGGAACTCGTGCCTGACGAAAAAGGTTTTTCGCTTGTCTTTAAGCGACCTCGCGTTTTCGGAAGGCCTGAAGACAAGCCGTTCAAGTCATTTTCTTATCTGTATGAACGCGTCGGGCAATGATTGGCGAGTGAAATTTTCAACCTAATTCTTTTTCGATAACGTCTCCGATAGAGGTTGCATAATTCTCAATCTCGGCTTGATCGCGTCCCTCGATCATCACGCGGGCGAGCTTTTCTGTTCCCGAATATCTAAGTAAAAGCCGGCCGGTTTCACCAAGTTTCGCATCAACTTCATCGGCAGCCTCCATTATCGCCGGAACCGATTCGAACGGGCGTTTTTCTTTCACCCGAACATTCAGAAGGATCTGCGGATAACGCACACATTCGCGATGAAGCTCCGAGAATTTTCGGCCTGACTCGGTCAGCGCCTGCAACACGAGCAAAGCGGTCATCATTCCGTCGCCGACCAAGCTCCTTTCAGGCAGAATGATATGTCCTGACTGCTCTCCGCCGATCGCGGCTTTGGAGCGAAGCAATTCGTCGAGAACATATTTATCGCCGACCGGTGTTCGAACCAATTCGATTCCCTTTTCGCGAAGCGCGATCTCAAGACCGATGTTGCTCATCACGGTCGCGATCACTTTATTAGAATTAAGTTCGTCTCGTTCTTTGAGCCGATTTGCGAGTATCCATAGCGTCGCGTCGCCATCGACCACCTCGCCTTTTTCATCAACAAAAAGCGCCCGGTCAGCGTCACCGTCAAACGCAGCACCAAAATCCGCTCCGTTTTCTACAACCGCACGTTGAAGTTTGTCGAGATGCAGCGAACCGCAATCCTGATTGATATTTTTCCCATCGGGTGTGTTGAAAATAACTTTCGGTTCCGCGCCGAAGAGACGAAAAAGACTCGGGGCTAAATCCGACGCCGCGCCATTTGCACAATCGACGACGATCGAAATGCCGGAAAGATCAAGTCCGGAAAATTGGTTGGATAGATGCGATAGATAGGCACTACCAAATTCATCCGCACGTTCACTATTAGAAAAAGCGTTGGGCGTAATTTTCAAATCGGCGGCGTTGCTTACGCCATTTTCAATGCACGCTTCAGCTTCTGCGCCGAGTTTCTTCCCGCTCGGCATAAATATTTTGATCCCGTTATCTTGAAAAGGGTTGTGCGACGCGCTGATAACAATGCCGGCGTCGAATTCAAACTCGCTTGTTAAAAATGCAACACCCGGCGTTGTAATAACACCGGCTGATTCGCCGTTCGCGCCGCGATCGAGAGCTCCTTCATGAAACGCTGTTTCGATCGATTCGCCGGATTCCCGCGTGTCGCGTCCCGAAACAAATCTCGGTGCTCGGCCAAACTGTTTCGAAAAGCATTCAGCAAACGCAGCTCCTATTTTGCGCACTGTCGCTTCATCCAAAGGATAATCACCCGCGTGGCCGCGTATTCCGTCTGTCCCAAATAACTCGCTCATAAACGTTCCCGTAAAACGTTCTATTTGAACATTTTGGCAAAACGAGGGCAAAGCCGCCCGATTTCCGATAGTGGGTTAGTTTGAATTCTCTTTATTTTTTTCAGGATAGAGATCGTCCTCGTGATCTTTGTGAAACCCTTTGTGTTCTCTGTGTTAAGCTCTTTCAAACACAAAAACACAAAGAACACCAAGTTATGACACAAAGCACACAAAGTCTTTGGAAACTGATCAACCGCCCGATTTCCATAAGAATTTTTTGTGAATTCCATAACAAATTTCGATTTACCTTGACAACGCCGCTCGATGTATTAGAATCTATATTTAGGTAGGCCGTTCACAACCTGCATAACAACTTCACTCTCCATAACAATTACAAGGTTTCAAATGATGAAAGCGATCTATTGTTTTTTAATAATTGCAGTTTTCCTGTCTGTTTCGTCGGCTGCCCAATCCGGCCAGCCGACGCCGCAGCGTCCGCGTGTTGTCGTCGTAGATAAAATGCCGCAACCGGTTGTAACGTCAACTCCAACGCCCGTTCGCACGCCGCCGCCAACCGACGAATTCCGCGAGGTAAAGACGGGACAGACAATGAGTTTTCGCGAGATAAAGAGCCGCATCGCCGAGGCCCGCCGTGAACTTCAAAGCCGTCCGCTCTCGACCGCCTCGTCGGAACCGAACGAGGTCGCGCCGGTTGAATTCGTTCGCATCGCCTATCACGATTGGCGAAACGGCAAGATCGATTTCGTGGTGATGTCGAAAGAACAATTCCTCTCGACCGCCGGTGAAAAAGAGCTTGTCTCCGAATCCGGGAGACGCATTCGTTCACGCACGATCCGCGGCAACGGCGTAAATACGCCGATAGTTTTGACGGATGAAAATGGCAATAATCATCTTCCGCTGATGGTTCAGTATCCCGTGATCCGCAAAGGAAAGTACATTGAGATGGCGTACTATATGTCCACTCATCGCGGTCTTGTTACGCCTGAAGTTGTAAACGCCGGCCGATTTTACGTCCAAAATATTATTGAGCTTGCCCGCGAAAAACTTCGTCAAAAAGGAATCGTCATTCAGCCAAAAATCGCCGACATCGCCGAGCGCCTTGCGACCGTCGAACACGTCGATCATTACCGCTTTCGAACCGAAGAATCCAAAGCCATTTTTGATGATATCTACACGCTCTTTGCCTTGAACGAAGGCCAGACATATCGCTATTCCGTCAGCTCAGCCGGTGCGGGCGGAATGGTGCAGATGATTCCTTCGACCTATCGAATGGTTCGTTCGTGGCACCCGAATGTTCCATTAATGCCCGACTTTGTCGAAGGAATGCAGAACCACGTAAACGCCGCGCAGGCGATGCTGCTTTATATGCAGCGAACGTGGAACGACCTCGTCGCAAGCGAAACTATCCGCGACGCGATCGCAAACGACGTCGCAACAGCTGAACAATTGATGGCGTCTGGTTATAATTCAAATCCTGCAAGATTGGCGGGCTACATCAAACGCGGCGGAACCGGTTGGACGGGCTTGATCCCGCGTGAAACAAAGATCTATCTTTCTATCTACGACGCCATTGAACGGGACGTGCCGATGACCCCGCGTGCAAAATAAATACCGGTGAAGACATGTCCACTAAATCACACAAAATAATACTAAGAGTATCGAACCTTTTGTCTTTTTTGGTGTAATTTTGTGTAATTTAGTGGGTAAAAACTCTTAATAAGCGACTTTTCAAAGAGTCGTTTTTTTCTGTTTATTCGTCAGGAACGGCAACAGCGGTTGCCGCAGGCGTGAGATTTGCGACGGCTTCGCGGACCGATTCCAAAGTTTCATTTACAAGGTTTGCATCGTCGAAGAACCGCTCGTTCGTTATCTCAAATACCGCAAATGGCGGCGGACGAAATTCAAGCAAGTCCTTTTCATTTTCAAAATCGATCCGCGTACGATTGACGCCCCAAAGCGTGCCGAGATATACATCAAACGCGAACATCCGCGAATCGAACTCGTGAAAATATCTATTCTTTCGGATCTCGTTGCCTTCGAATATTTCAAGCTGTGCGTGTTCGGCTTCATCCAAATGCATTTCTGCGCTCTTTGAACGCAGTCCTTTCGGCGTCTCCAATCGAATACTCTGCTGAAGCAAATACGTCCACGCCTTGGTCTCCGGTGTCCGTATCGAACGCAGCCGCATTCGCGTGTTTGTGATGTAATTATCAAAGATTTGCAGATGCCGACTTGCGCGCGTCAAAGGCTCTGGCAGAGCATCGATAAGGTATGTGCGATAAAACTCGGTTTTGTAGGCTTTGTCCATAGGGCGCGAGTCTATTATACTTGGGTTTTTGGTTTATTGAAGGAGATGGCATGATGAATTGAGACGGTGGCGGATTATACTCTGATGTTGAAAGTACGTCGGAGTAGAGAGGCTTGAAGCTGAATATTTTCATGTGGCTTTTGACCACGTAAAGGAGATTAAC
>JBOGOW010000133.1:0-8859 GCA_050748285.1 Pyrinomonadaceae bacterium | reverse complement strand
CATTTCGGTTCTGATCTGTGTCTATCTGCTTTCATCAGCGGCCAATTTCCTTGATTCAAAATAAGAGACCTTTGTTGTATAAAGCCAGAATATCCATCGAAAACGCGACCGTACAATGGAGAATCAATCCGAGCAAGATGCTGCCATTTTTGTAGCTCAACCAACCGAGAAAAATTCCGGCACAAATAGCGGAGAAAGTTTCAGCCGGCGGTTTGCCGAAATGGATCATGCAATACGGCACGGTCATCGCAAAGATCGAATAAAGCCCGAGGCTCGGTTTCAGGCTATGAACCAGAAAGCCGCGAAAGAAAAACTCGAGCCCGAAAAACTGTATAGAGTATATCAATTCCCATAAAAGAAGTGTTCGGCCGATATACGGTTCGCCGTTGTAGATCTGCAAAAACGGATATTTCGCTGCAAAGCCCGATGTCAACGACATCAAATACGTGAGCGGCAGCATCACGAGAATGCAAATCGCAAGAACTTTCCAAAAGCCGTTCTCGATCCCGAATTTGAGACCGAAATCGCCAAGGTTTTTTTTCCACGCCACCTTTATTATCAATACCGGAATAGCAAAGTAGAAAACCGTAACAACCGCGACCCACCAAACAAGCGAAAACAAATTATTTTCAGAATAATCCGTTATCGTCTGACCAAAAGATTCAAATCGCGTGCTTGCAAGAAACGCTGCAACCGCGGATTGGTTTTTGAGATAAAAAATGCACGTCAGCCCGAAAGCTGAATAAACGAGTGCGACGACGGCTCGTCTGTTCAGCTTCGCAATGTCGTCTTTGATGTGCGTGAGGATTTCGAGCATTCATCGGAACGCGGACATTCCTGTCCGCAATTATCTTGCCTTACGAAACGGAGTGGTAAATATTCGAGGCATTTCGAACGCCAGCGTTCGTGCGGACAAGAGTGTCCGCCTTCCGTCATTTCGAACGCCAAGGCGTTCGTGCGGACAAGAATGTCCGCACTCCGTCATTTTGCAAGCGTCTGAAGTGCTGCACGCAGTATCTTTTGAACGTTTGGTTCGACGCCATCGCGGCGAACTTGCTGCACCGCCTTTTCGGCGGCGTTTCGCTGATAACCGAGGTTGAGCAATGCCGATAGAGCATCGTCGAACACGTCGCCGCCGGCACCTGCGGTTGTGGCCGATGCCTCGCCCGCCGCTGCAGACATCGAAAGTTCACTGACCTTATCGCGAAGTTCGACCACCAAACGCTCGGCCGTCTTGCGCCCGACGCCCGGAATAGCAGTCAGCTTTGCAACATTGTCCGTGCGGATCGCCGCGATTATCTCGTCCGCGCTCATGCCCGAAAGCATCGTTATTCCGGACTTTGCACCGACGCCCTGTACCGAGATCAGTTTCAGGTAAAGATCGCGTTCACGCGCAGTCTTAAAACCGAAGAGCAAGATCGCGTCCTCACGAACGCAAGTGTAAATGCGAAGCGAAACTTCGCTGCCGACCTCGCCAAGTTCGTAGAACGTCGAAAGCGGGATCGACACCTCATACCCGACACCGCCGACATCGACGATCACCGAGTTCGCCGTCTTTTCAAGAAGTTTGCCGGTAAGAAATGCGATCATTTTCTATCAACAAGCCCAGATCTTTGGAGAACAATATTCGAATGACGTTTTGCCCATTGTCCGATTTCAACTCGATACTCTTCGCTTTCTGATCTCTTCTCCCAACTAGATTGCCTAACAGCCATCTCGATTTGTAGTTGGACCAATTCCGAAGCGAGATCGCAGGGAACTTCTGCCGCCGTCCATTCAATAAAATGCTTGCTTTCATGCAACATGCTGTAAACCGCGTCACGGTTTGCAGGATTTGCCGAGACTGAACTAATCCGCGCTAGATTGGCAGCAATTCCGCCTAATCGGATTGGCAGCGGATCTTGCATATACCTTTCGCGACGTTTTTTAAAGTCAACCAATTGAAACACCTCCGAGTAAATTTTCTGCTATCTTGCGGATTTGCATCCGAAGTTCCTGGCTTTCTATTTCCATTGAGAAATTTCCTTGCCGAGAGCGAATATTGATGAGAGACTCAAACGTGGTTTCCTGCGAATCCGGAAACCAATCAGCACCCCAAATATCGTCTTGCATGCTCCCATTCTCAAGTAAAACTGTTTCGCAGTCAGCGTGAAGCTCGCCACCACCCGCAAGGATTCCGAGGTTCACGTCAACCGCCAGCTTTACGTAACTCCCAAGCGATTCCAACATTTCCGACATTTGCTGTTCAGTTACTTTTATAGAAATAAGATGGATCATTGCCATAATCGAAATGTTTCACACATGAAACAAAATTGTAACGGAAAACTTCGTTAAGAGCAACAATGAAATAAATTTTTTGCTTTTTTGGAATGATTTGGCTGAAAATCCTTTTCGTCTGATTCGAAAAGGTATATCATAAAGTTTGCGGAGAGCGTAACGTCGCCGTCGAGTTGCAACGGAATTGAAACTGAATACATCAAATAGACGTAATCATCCGTAGAAGTAATTAAGAGGTGTAGTAAATGTCATACAAATGTATCTTCAAGCGAATCGTCCCATTCATTCTTACTTTTACCGCAGGGCTTTTGATCGCCAGTATTTTCGTGCCGATAACGGCGCCGAATTTCAGCGGTTTCCGGCGCGGGCCTTCCAAATACCGGATGGTCGAGCGGCTGAGGATCGAGGTGAATGAACTTCGCAGCGAAAAATATCGGCTTCAGGATGAAATACAGCGGCTGCAGGACGAGAAACGATCTCTGGAAGTTTTCGAAGTGCAGGCACCGCCTCCGCCGCCAGCCGTCAACTATCAGCGAGGTTCTGGAACGGGCATCGGAAAATAGTTTTACTCGTTAAATTTTTTGACCACAGGTTAACGCTTTGACTGCATTGTGTTAATCTGTGGTTTCCTTCATTTGGAGTTGCTGCTTATGACGGTAATAAGAACTCTTGCATTTGCAATGGCCTTGATCTTTGGCGTCGAAGCAGCGTGTATCGTTCGCTACAAGACTACATCACCTGACGAAGAACTCGATCAGGCTCGAAATCATCTTGCCCGGAATATTCCAGACAATCAAGTTGTAAATTCTTCTTATCTTAGAGAGGAGTGTTCTAGGGTCCGGGATGCTGAGGCCCTGAGCCGAATGAGCAGCGAGATATTAGCACTGGATCTCAAGGTTAAACGAACCACAGGACGGGCAAAGGCGGCACTCAAAAAAAAGCTCGTCGAACTTTCCCTGGAGCATGAGAGGATATCGAGACGTTTACGGCAGACTGAAGAGAGCGAAACGCGTAAACTATTATTGATAGATTGTTCTGTACAATAAATGAACGAGCATGACGCCAGAAAACTGATCTGCGAGATCGGCAAATTGCTTTACGAAAAGAGCTATGTGGTTTCGTCGGACGGCAATGTGAGTATTCGTCTGAATGAAAACACCGTGCTTGCGACGCCGACGATGACGTGCAAAGGGCGAATGACAGAGGATTCGCTTGCGCTTACGGACATGGATGGCAAGCCGCTGACCGATAAACGCGCGTCGTCCGAATTGGCAATGCATCTTCTTATCTACAAGATGCGGCCTGATGTGAAGGCGGTCTGCCATGCTCACCCGCCGCACGGGACGGCGTTCGCCGTTGCCGGTCTTGCGATCGACAAACCGATACTTTCCGAAGTTATTTTGACGCTCGGCTGCGTGCCGCTGACCGATTACGGCACGCCCTCGACCGATGAATTGACCGAGGCGATGAAGCCGTTCGTCGCTCACCACAACGCGCTTTTGATGGCGAATCATGGCGCGGTTGCCTACGGTGACGATCTTTGGCAGGCGTTCGACCGGCTCGAAACACTCGAACATACAGCAAAGATCGCGATACTCGCAAAAGCTCTCGGCGGAGCAAATGACCTGCCGCAGGACGCTATCGAGAAACTTGTAAATATAAGAGAAAAAGCCGGATATTTAAAGACAAATGCCCGATGTCAGGCCTGCGGCTATCTTCACGACGCGGGCATCTCGTGCGAATTGGACGTCGAATATCCGGCGACCGCATCTTCGAACGGTGCAAAAATTTCGTTCACACGCGAAGAATTGATCGAGCTTTTGAGCCAAGCGGCGAAGTTGGGTTAGCCAAAACGAATTTCAAGTTGTATATTTTATTCAACCGCCACCTGTATAAAAGGGATTTGTATAATTTACAGGGTATTGCGGAGCAAATCCCAAGAGGTTCGACTCCTCGTTTGCTTTGGGTAGCAAAACGCGACTTAGAATCGCTTCACCAGCCGTTGAGAGAAAAGGGATGGCGAAAGCAAACTGAAAAACGATTTGCAGGGTCGAGGATATCGATATGGTTTACGGACTGTGTCTTAATCGGCTTTCCCCGTTTTTTTGTATCCTTTTTCTTTTAACGGCACAAAATAAATGTTTCAAACGAATCAAAATGAACAGCGCCGTAGATTTTGGCGGGTCAGGCTTTGGGTACAGCCAAACCAGATCGGATTTTTGTTTCGCAAGAATCAGCTTGAAAGCAAACTTGGTCCGGGAATTTACGATTATTTCGATTACAATAAATACTTAAGTCTAGTTGTATTTCCAATCACTAACCGGAATGTGAGCATTGGCAATCAAGAGGTTCTAACGAAAGACAATGTGGCCCTGCGGTTTTCATATTTCGCTGAGTACAAAATCCTTGATGCGGAATTATTTCTTAAGAACTTTGATGTATTTACTTTCTCATATAACATTTTCCAAGAAGCAGAACAGCTTATTCATAATCTTACTCAGGTATATTTTCGGCGTGTAATTTCGGAAATCGAAAGTGAGGCTCTTAATGAAAAACGCAACGAAATTCTTCCGGACATCCCTGATGATTTACAAGTGGAATTGAAAAAGTACGGCATAGGCCTCGTTCGACTTCAGGTTCGCGATCTGACATTTCCTAAATCAATTCAAGATTTGTTTTCCAAACAGCTTGAGTCTAAAATTCGAGCAAAGTCCGATTTGGAGAATGCCCGCACGGCCGTTGCAGCATCTCGGGCATTGAAGAACGCATCGGAATTAATGAAGGACGACGAGAACCTTAAATTCATTCAGTTTCTCGAAACAATTACGAAGATCGCTGAAAAGGGCAAACACACATTCGTAATTGATAATTTCAGCGGGAACGCAGTAAATTTAAGAAAAGATTAGTTAGGAAACAGGAGCAAAACCAGATGCAGGAAGCATTAGGAATGGTCGAAACAAAAGGCCTCGTGGCGATGATCGAGGCGGCGGACGCGATGGTCAAGGCAGCAAACGTGCAGCTTGTTGGCTACGAAAAGATCGGTGCCGGATTCGTTACGGCGATAGTCCGCGGCGATGTCGCGGCCGTTAAAGCAGCCACCGACGCCGGTGCCGCAGCCGCTCGGCGCGTCGGCGAGCTAATTAGCGTTCACGTCATCCCGCGGCCTCACAGTTCGGTGGATGAAACTCTTCCGGTGGTCCTTAAATAGGTTTCGAGTTCGGTGTTCCGAGTTTCGAGTTTGACTCGTCGAATTTTGACTCGGAACTCGAAACTTGAAACTCGAAACTTTCTTATGATAATTGGACGCATCCTCGGCACCGTCGTCTCCACGCAAAAAGACGAACGCCTAAACGGCAAAAAGCTGCTGATCGTAAAGCCGCTCAACCTTGACGGCACCGATCAGAGCGGCTATGTCGTCTCGGTCGATACGGTCGGCGCCGGTTATCATGAAAAAGTTATTGTCGTTGCCGGTTCGTCCGCGCGCATGGCCGAAGGCAACAAAGATTGTCCCGTCGATTCGGCGATCATCGGCGTGATCGACGAAATAGATTTCATTGCAGAAGCCCGCACGAAGTAAGGGCGAAAAAAGAATCAGCGGACAGGAATGTCCGCGTTCCAATTGTTGAATGCTGATTGCGCACATTGTTGCTGCATTCTTCGTTATATAGCTGTAGGAGAAATATGCGAAACAGAGTTTATATTTTTGCTGTCGTTTCCTTTGTTTTATTTATTGGATTAACCGTACAAGCTCAGTCTTCGATGTCTGTGGAAAAACGCAGGTTGATCGGTGAAATAATCGGTGTCATGAAAATGGAATCGCTTACACAACAGTTGACCGACGAAATGCTAAAGGGAATGGAGACGTCGTTTCCTATAGGCTACGGTCACGCAGTCGAATCGAACCCTAGTCTAACCTCCAAACAAAAAGAACAATTTATTGCGACGCAAAATGACGTTTTCACTCGCATAAGTACAAAGTTTCGTGACCGAATGCGAACTGAGATTGACTATAAAAAGTATATTGAAGAATCTGTTTACCCGCTCTATGATAAATTTTTTACCGAGCAGGAATTGAGCGACTTGATACAGTTTTATAAATCGCCGACTGGCCAAAAAGTGATCAATACAATGCCGGAGGTTTTCGCCGAATCGCAAAAGCTCGCCCAGGAAAAATTATTACCTCAAATACTCCCAATTATCACCGAATTGGTCGAGGAGGAATTCTCACGTGTTTCTGGCAAGTCTCCTCGAAAGGAAATAATCGAAGCGGTACCGGCCAAACGTCGAAAAACGAAATAGAATGCAAATAGCCCGCGTCATCGGCACCGTGGTTTCCACCGTTAAGAATGAATCGCTTCGCGGGCGGAAACTTTTGATCGTGCAGACCCTTGATGCTGATCTCAAAGCAAAAGGGAAACCGACGATCGCTCTCGATTCGGTCGGAGCAGGCGTCGGTGAATTGGTTTTCTGGTGTCGTGGCAAAGAAGCTTCATTCCCATTTAAGCGCGATGAAACGCCGACCGACTGCACCATCGTCGGGATAATCGATTCTGACGCGCATGTTTTTCAGAAGAGGTAGCCACAAAAGGCACAAAAGCCGCAAAAAAGAAATCATTGAATGGATGGCCGCTGGCTCAAATTGCACCTGTTGCAAATTAGATTAAAGTTTTTGTGTTTTTTGTGCCTTTTGTGGCGATAAAATGTTAATAGCCCGTGTCATCGGTAACGTCGTTGCAACGCAGAAAAATCAGCGTTACGAGGGCGCGCGTGTGATGCTATGCCGACAAATAACACCCGAAGGTGACGATATGGATTACACCTGCATTGCGCTCGATTCGGTCAATTCCGGCGAAGGCGACATCGTCATCATCGCACAAGAAGGCTGGTCGGCCTCAACCGCAGCTACCGGAAAAGCCGGCGCCGCTATCGATTCGGCAATCGTCGGTGTCGTCGATTACATCGATCTTTTGACGGTTGATTCGTTATGAATTCGGAATTTCGTTTTCCAATTTATGTAATTTTTTCGTACCTGCTTTTCTATGTTGTTGTAATGGTTGCTTTGAGAAAGCGGAAAAATGAAAACATTACAAAAAAAGTATTAATTCTGGGTTTGTTTGTCGTCGTTGCCGGAATGATGTTTGGAAAATACGGATTTCATCTGGGGTTACCGTGGTGGATATATTATTCCGTCCCTATGTTAATTACGGTGTTTTTCCCACCGGTTTATTTTAAGATGAGTAAAACGGAATTCCCTGTCTATTTAGTTTTAAGTTTTCTTTCCGCCCCATTCATTCATGTTTTGTTTTCCGGTTTTTTAGGCTGGAAAGATTATATGCCATTTATTCCAGTGCCGTCTTTGTGGGAATTATAAACGCTAGATAGAACTTAACATTAGCGAACATATACGTTCGAACGGAACGAAATGCCTTGCGATCAAGGCCCAATGCACAGACTGCATCATTTCCATATTTCTTCTTTTTCTTAAGTTGTGTATTTCGCGGGTGAATACTGTTCCACGAAATACACAAAAAAATCAATAATAAAAGTGCTATTTGTTAGTGTTTGCGGCTGGAGGATTCGTTACAGGCGCCGGAGCCGCAGGTGCGGTTTGCGGGCGGCGAAGCGAATTTGCATCGCCGACATTTGGCGCCTGCTGTGCGTTTTCGTCTGCCTTGAAAAAAGGCTCTTCCTTAAATCCGAACAACCCGGCGGTCAGCACCGCGGGGAATGAATTCCGCGTCGTGTTGTAATCGGTAACCGACCCATTGTAATCGGTTCGCGCGGTATTGATGCGGTTCTCGGTTCCCGCAAGCTCATCTTGAAGTTTTAGGAACGCATCAGCCGAGCGTAATTCGGGCCATGATTCTTGAAGGCTAAGCAGTCGCCCAATAGTACCTCCAAAACTGTTGTTCGCATCGATAACCGCTTGCTTTTGCTCAGGCGTTTTGTCGCCGTCGGTCCCAGCAGGTATCACTTGCTGTGCATTTATTAATCGAGAACGAGCCTCTGCGATCTGACCAAACACTTCCTGTTCCTGCACGCCTGCTAGTTTGGCGGTCTCGACCAGATTTGGGATCAGGTCTGCACGCCGCTGCATCGCGCTTTCGACGTTTGCCCATTTTCCCTTTACGCCCTGCTGCTTTGCAGTAAGTTCATTGTAGCTGCATCCGCTAAATCCGAATGCTGCAAACATTGCAATACTTAACAAAATTAGTCTTCTCATTTTTTTCTCCCTTTTTAGGACAGTCTGTGTGCCTTTCGTGCTGAAAGAGCGGATAGCGTTTTTACGATCTCCCAACCGCGTCAACAGAATCGATAACCTTCTCGATCTGATCCATGTAATCTCCAAACAATGCATTTGCCTCGACGTCGGAAATATTATTCGAGCCATTCTTTTCACGAAACTCGAATATTCTTTCAAATACACGACCGTCGAGATTTAATTTATTTACCGTTTGATCGACTATCTCATGCTTCGTAACCGGAGGCTCACCGTCATGAAGCAAAAGCACCGCCCGAAACAAAGCTGAAAAACTTGCAAGGCTTTCCGACATTAATTTAAGCAGCCCTTCGACCGACGCG
>JBOGOW010000132.1:0-8860 GCA_050748285.1 Pyrinomonadaceae bacterium | reverse complement strand
TGGCAAGTCAAACCACTACTGTCTTGAACTTGACTTTTAACACAGTTGCTTCGTGTATTTTAGTGGAGAATTTCTTAGTAGTCAGAATTAATATCCACCAAATTACACAAATCCACACTAAACAAACCCGGAAGAATGATGCTGCAGCACATCGGGTTTGATGTGCCCTCTAAATTCTCATCCAACGCGGGCGTATTGCCCTGCATTCTAACAATCGGGTATTCTAGTTTTAGTCCTGCTCTCTCAACGCAAATATGAAAGCAATATTCCTCGCATCACTTTTCGTTTTTTTCGCAATAGTACCGGGCTATTGTCAGCGGCCTGATTCATCGCTCCGACAGGTGCGTGAACAGGATGTTTTCGCGCGAAATCCGTCCGGCGAACTGCAGACGCTTTCCGCCGCCGAACATCTTTCACGCGCCGAAACGTATTCGTCTAACCGCCTGTTTCCCGAAGCTCGCGAGCATTGGTCGAAGGTGATAACGAATTACCCGGAAGACGCCGGCGTGCCAAAAGCGCTGTTCGGCATTGCCCGTTCGTTTATGTGGGACCGGCAATATGACAAGGCGGTCGATTGGTTCGACCGGCTGATAAAAGATCATATCGGCACAAAGGAAGGCCGCGAAGGGCTTGCTTACAAGGGGGCCTCGTATGTGCGTTTGGGTGCGAATGTGGAAGCGGCGAAAACCTACGAGCAATATGTAACGATGTTTCCGAATGGCGAAAAGATCGATTCTGCACACCTCAATATCATCGACGCTCTTCGCGAAGCAGGGAAATATGAAGACGCGGAAATTTGGGTCGATAAAACTGTCGAGACGTTCAAAGAAACGCCGACCGAGGTGAACGCGCTTCACGGCCGCATTCGGATGGAAATGTATCGCGAAAATTGGAAGCGGGCGATCGAGACTGCGGACACTCTGCTCGCGATGAATTCGTTCAAAGCGTCGATGTCGTCGGCTGACGAGATCAAATATCTAAAGGCGATGGCAACCGAGCGTTCGGGCAATAAAGCCGCGGCAAGGCAGCAGTTTGACGCTATACCTTCGGCGTCGTATTTCGGCTGGCTTGCGTCGATAAGGCTTGCAGGTGGTGTGGATAAAGTAAAACCGCAGGCCGCTTCGGTGCGTGATTTTCCAGTGCCGTTTCGCGAGACATTGCTCCGCGAAGCGGGCAAGCGAAAGATCGATCCGCGATTTCTGCTCGCGATAATGAAGCAGGAAAGCGTCTTCAAGCCGACGGCGAAATCGCCCGCCGGTGCACGCGGGCTTCTCCAGCTTGTTTACGACACGGCGATAAAATACAAGGACGCGGCCGGCTATCCTGACCTCCAGCCTGACGATCTATATAATCCCAATATCAACATCGCGATCGGTTCCGAATACGTCGCTGCATTGCTTGCCGAATTTGGCGGCCTGAACGAAGCCATCGCCGCAAGCTACAACGCCGGCGAAGACAACGCCGCCCGCTGGCTCGCCCGCACAAAACCCCGCGACCCCGGCATCTTCACAGCCGAAGTCGGCTTTGCCGAAACAAAAAATTACGTCCAAAAAGTAATGAACAACTACCGCCTCTACCGCAGCCTCTACACCGAAACCCTTAATCGGAAGTAACCGCTCGAATACTCGACTGGAGGGGCCAACGTCCCGTTCACCGCTCCAGTCGATGTTTGCATCGGGTCAAAACAATTCTCGTTTATGCCCCAAAACGTCATGCCAACGAGCGATGTTGTCGGCTTTAATTTTGACGCTTTGCCATAAAGGAAATGGAAATGATATTTAACATAAATTTGAGGTGAAGTTAATGCGGTTTCATGCTTGCGTGTTGATAATTTAGTTGACGACGCTCAGGAATTGAATGAAAACGCAAACTACGCTAGTCACGTTTCACAAGCTGCTTCTGGTCGGCCAAAAGTGTCTGCCTGGAAGTGAAATATATGTGTTCTTTAATGGGTATCCGCTGCCAAGACGCGCTGTCTTTAGGGGCGACAGGTATTCATTTCCACTGCCCATAGAGTTGAAAGAGAAAATGATCGCCGGGAACCTGATTGCCGATTTCTCTTATGCACCGTTTCCTGACGATCCCTGGCTTTCCGGGCAACCTGCGCAAGCTCCCACGTCAATCGTCCTGTCAGAGCGTTATCCGTAGGCAGACAAACTATGCATCTTTTTGAGAAAGTGTGAAAAACTTATGAAATCGCTTGGCGTGCCAGAGCTCGCAAGTTCGAATCTTGTCGTCCCGACAATAAAAACGGATCTGCAAATTAGATTGCGGATCCATTTTTCTTTTAGTGAAATATTATCACGGTCGAACGGTCATGTAGATCGTCTGACCTTTACGCGATACGAGCAAAAGAACAGGTTTGTCTCCCGACTTATCCAGAGCAGACTTAACTGCTTCGGGTGAATTTACAGTTTGGCGATTCACCTCAAGGAGGACGTCGCCGCGAGAGATGCCCGCCTCGGCACCGACGCCGTTCGGATCGACATCGGTTACCACGACTCCTTCCTTGTCGGAATCCAGGCCGAGCTGTTTCGCGATCTCGGGCGTGACGGATTGGAGCGTTAAACCGAGCTTGCCGCTGTTGGCCTGCTTATCCGCGGACGGGCCATTCCGATCCGTTTCTGGGTTTGCCGACCGTTCTTTATCAAGGTCAAATTCGTCGAGTGTTGCGGTTAATTCCAGCGATGTACCGTCGCGAACGACTGTTAGTTTGATCGCCGTGCCGGGCAAGGTGCTAGCCACCTTGTTTCGAAGCACATTTCCGTCATCGATCTTTTCTCCGTTGATCGCGGTGATTATATCGCCGCGTTTGACGCCGGCTTTTTCGGCGGAGCTGCCTTGGCGAACATTGCTTACCAACACACCGGTAACGTCCTTCAAATCCAATGCTTTAGCGGTATCGTCAGTAACCGTTTGAATATTAACGCCGAGCATGCCGCGGCGAACCTTGCCGTCTTTCAGAAGCTGCTCCATCACGGACTTTGCCATATTGGATGGGATCGAGAAACCGATCCCGATGTTACCGCCCGATGGCCCGCCCGCTAATATTTGGGAGTTGATTCCGATCAATTCACCGTTCAGATTTACAAGCGCGCCGCCGGAATTGCCGCGGTTGATCGGGGCGTCGGTTTGAAGAAAATCTTCGAAGCTTTGACCGTCGCTCAAACCGGTTCTTCGCCCTTTCGCGGAAATGATACCTGCCGTAACGCTTTGACCAATACCGAGCGGGTTGCCGATCGCCAAAACGATGTCGCCGATGCGGACGCTGTCTGAATTGCCAAGCGTCAAAAACGGCATATTCTGCGCCTCGATCTTGATAACGGCAAGATCGCTGGGTTTATCGAAACCGACAAGTTTCGCTTCAAACGATTTGTTGTCCGTAAGCAGTACGGTGATCTTTTCGGCGCCGTCAACTACGTGTGCATTCGTCAAAATTGTGCCATCGGCGCTAACGATCACACCCGACCCAAGACCGCGTTCGATCGGCGGTCGCTGATTTTGCCGAGGGATAGGGAATTGTCGGAACAGGTCGTCGTCCCCGAATGGCGAAACCCTTGTTTCCTGTTTCGGATTCTTATGTTCCGCCTCGATACGCACGACCGCAGGCGATGTCTTGTCAACGATGTCAGCATACGAAGTGCGCATTCCGTCCACAATAACCGGAACAGCCGGAGCCGGAGCACTCGGTGCCGGAACGTCTTCCGTGCCTAACAAACCGGTCTTACAAGCTGAAAATACCGAGGCTGAGATCAATAAAGCCAAAATAGCAAATTTTTTCATATACATTTGGAGGTCTCCAAAATTTCAAAATCGAGAAACAAAGCGATTAGACGCATGAAACCGTTAATATAATACGACGATAAATTATAAGAGGTTCATTAAATATATGCTACGCCGACATTACCTTCGGCGAATCATTTCTAAAGATATACGCGAGCGATTTATACACAAGCTTTGCGCAGAGAAACGCCGGCGAATCATAATTCTCAAAATACGAATATTCGACAAGATCCATCCCGACTATAGTTTTCTTATCCGCAATGCGGCGGATCAATTCAAGTGTTTCGTACCAACCGAGACCGCCGGGTTCAGGTGTGCCGGTCGTCGGGACGATGCTTGGGTCGAGGCCGTCTATGTCGATTGTTAAATAAACTTCGTCGGAAAGGGAATCGACCGCTTCGTCGATCCAATCGGTTCTGCCAACTATGTCGCGGGCCCAGAATATCTTGGTCGGCAAGCCGTCTTTCAACGAACGTGCCTCATCGCCGGAGATCGAACGAATGCCGACCTGCACCGATGGAATTCGCATGTCTTTTACAACGCGGGCCATTATCGAAGCGTGCGAATGCGGCGTGCCGTCATACGTGTCACGGAGGTCTGCGTGGGCGTCTATCTGCAAAACGCTCAGGTTCTTATATTTTTCAGAGTGAGCTTTGATGATCGGCGCCGACACGGAATGTTCACCGCCGAGCATACAAATAAATTTGCCGGATTCGAGCAGCTCTTTCGTTCGATCATAAAGATCGGACATCATTTTTTCCGGCGTATCTCGCGGCACAAATTCTTCGAGCGTGTGAATACCGAGCCGATAAACTTCCGAATCCGTCTCCTCTTCGTAAAGCTCCATATTCCGCGAGGCATCGACGATCGCCATCGCGCCAGCTGCGGTTCCCGAACCATACGAGACCGTCCCTTCATACGAAACCGGCCATATAAGGATCTTCGACGATTCGAACGACGAGTATTCTTCCTCATCGATCCCGCCAAAATTCATCGGTAAATTCGCCGATTCGCTCATACCGATAGTGTTGCGTTTCGCGAAACGAAATTCAAGTGTCCTGCTTCAGAGTGGCTATGGTCGAAGGCAGATATATGGCAATGATAAGAAGGGAGCTTTGACAAACCTCTTCTTTGTTCCTCTCCGCGTGCTTTGCGTCTTCTTGGAAACTCTTTTGTAAATCATTGATTCTATGTAGAGCGCAATTGTTTCATCCCGGCATACGCCCGACCCGGAAGGTCTGTGTGCTTTGACTGAAAAAATTCCTAGCAATTTATCTTGAAATTTCACGCAAAGAATCCGGAAGACCTCCAGATTTTTCGCTATTACGAAGGTGTGTCCGACGGCTCGTTTAGGTTTTTCAAAAAACTCTATTATGTTGTTGAACCGTTACCTAAAGACTCGATTGAGAAAAGTATGCCTGCAAACACATACGCCCGCCCAAATTGCATGTCAAGACCTCGTTTTTGAACCAACAAAAAAAGCGGGGGCAAGCCCGCCTTTCCGACTGCGGTATGTTAGCAAGCTTTCATTAACGAATGCCTCTTAACTACACACTGTCCGAAAGGCGAGCGAATCTTCTGTAGCCCTCCATTTCCGATTCAATTAACCGGCAAAAAATAAACTCAAACACACACAGTAAGGAAGGCGGACTTGCCCCCGCAACTCTCGATTTTAGGAGGCACTTTATTGCCCGGAGGTGCGCGTATCGCCCTTACTCACGTGCGGGCTTGTGCAAAGGAACGCGGACATTCCTGTCCGCACTCCGCACTCGAAGCAGGCAGGGATGCCTGCGTTCCAGTCTTTTCGCCCTTACTCACGTGCGGGCTTGTACAAAGGAACGCGTACATTCCAGTCCGCAGCTGGGCTTTTGCAATTGATGCCGGCGTTACGGTCATTTTTGATCGCAATCGAAAGTAATGCGGGAACTATAATACAGGTTGACTTAGTTTGGGACATTGGCGTGCGGTTGGCTATAATCAAGCGGAGCATTCAAATCTGATCGCCTTTACAAAGAAAACGACGTGAACCAACCATCAAACGGAAAGATCGTAACCATTTTTGGCGGCTCGAAATGCGGGCACGACTCGCCTGAATATCAACAGGCTTTGATACTCGGGAAAATGCTTGCCGAGGCGGGATTTACCATCTGCACCGGCGGCTATCTCGGCATTATGGAAGCGGCTTCGCGCGGCGCGCGCGAGGCGGGCGGGCGTGTGTTCGGCATCGTGATGAACCAATTTAAGTCCGAGCCGAACCGATACCTGACCGATAAGGTCGCAACCGATCATTTCTACGACCGCTTGCAGAATTTGATAACGCGTTCGGTCGGCTTTGTGGCTTTCCGAGGCGGCATGGGGACGGTTACCGAGATCTCGCTCGTTTGGAATAAGCTCCAAACGAAAGTTTTAGATCGGCGTCCGTTAGTGCTTGTGGGCGATTGCTGGAAAGAAGTCGTTGAGGCATGGAAAACGAATCTAGTCGTTTCAAACGACGATCTGCAATATCTTTCATTTGCCGAAAATGCAGAACAGGCCTGCGAAATTCTGCTGGTGAAGACCGGGGGAATAAATCTATGAATTGTCCCAAATGCACCATCGAGCTGCTGCCAAACGCGCGCTTTTGCGGCTCATGCGGAACGACGATCGAAACGACCGAGTCTGGAATTCCACCTCCGCAAACTTCAATGCCGCCGTCCGCACAGCAGCATTATCCAACCGGCGGTTCGTTCCATTTCGATCAGGACGGCCGCGGGCAGGGTCGCGGCTATACTTGGGAAATCGCGTATCAAGGCGCTTTTGCCCTCGCTGTCGTTCAGCTTCAGACGGAGCAATCTATTTCAGCTGAAGCCGGTGCGATGGTGTCGATGTCGGCAAATATTGATCTTCAATCGGAATTGAAGGGCGGCGTCTTTGGCGCCTTGAAACGCGCGGTCGGCGGCGAATCGGCGTTTGTTTCGACATTCACCGCACAGGGCGGACCGGGCGAGGTAAGTTTTGCGCCGGGCGTTCCGGGCGACGTCGCCGGTATCGAACTTCAAAATCAATCATTCATGGTTCAGGCAAGTTCATATCTTGCCGGCGACACCAGCTTGACGGTCGAGACAAAATTTGGCGGTGCCAAATCATATTTTGGCGGCGAAGGTTTATTTGTGCTTCAGGTCTCCGGTAACGGCTTGCTTCTTGTCTCATCTTTCGGAGCAATTCATCGCAAAACGCTGCGACCGGGCGAACGTTATGTGATCGACACAGGCCACCTCGTTGCGTGGGAAAGCCACATGCAATATCAACTGCGCAAAGCATCGAAAAGCGGGTTCTTTCGAAGCTGGGTCAGCGGCGAGGGAGCGGTGGCGGAATTCGGCGGTCCTGGCGAAATCCTTATTCAAACACGCAATCTAGCCGCATTTGCCGGACTCCTCAAGCCATTTTTCCCATCACAAGGCGGAGGCGGTTTTAACATCGGCGGTTGAGCGCACGTGACTTCACGCGGAGAAATTATTGTAAAAGGCCGTGCCGTTTCACGAGGCGTCGCGGTTGGGAACATTGTCTGCCTTTATGGAACCAAACGGCAATTTGTTCGACGCACCGTTGATGAACGCGATGTAGCGAAAGAACTTGAACGTTTCGAAAAGGCACAGGCCGATTCCGGCGAGAGCATAGCGAAAGCAATTGCTGCGGCAAGACAAGATCAAAACAAGGCTGCGAGCGAAATACTTCTAACGCATAAAACCATTCTTGATGACCCGTCGATCCGACAAAGAATAATCGGGTCAATTTCACGCGACAAAACTTCTGCGGAATGGGCGGTTTTCGAAGTTTTTCAAGACGCCGCCGCGAAATTGCGCGATCAGTCGGATGAAACTCAAAAAGAGAAACACCTCGATTTCGAAGACGTTTGCGAACATCTGCTCGTATCATTGGGAGCCGCTAAGGAATCGATTCCATTGCCGCCTGGTTCGATAGTCGCTGCAACGGAAGTCAGCCCGGCGATGTTTCTCGATCTTGCGGTACAGGGAATTAGAGGGCTTATTGCCGAAAGCGGCGGCTGGACATCGCATACCTCTATTCTCGCCCGCGAGGCAAAAATTCCAGCAATAACCGGGATCAGGAATATTCTCGAAACTTTTGGCGAAGGCGAATCAGTTGCGGTGGATGGATTTACAGGCGAAGCGATAATTGATCCCTCAGATGCAACGTGCGAACGTATCCGCCACCCCGAACAGCATAAAAAAAATTCGTCGGGTGAATTCACATTCGCTGACCGCAATATTTCCACGCTTGACGGAATACCGATCATCATTCGCACCAATACCGGAACGGTCGAATCTTATGAAAATGCAGAAAAAGCTGGAGCGAAAGGCATCGGGCTTTTTCGGTCGGAAGCGATCATCGATACCTTGGGACGCATTCCGAATGAGGATGAGCAAGCCGCTTTTTATTCCGAACTCGCAAAAGCGACAGGCGAATACGGCGTTAGCATTCGCACCTTTGATATTGACGAATCGGTTCTTGAGGGAAGTCTTTCAGTTCGTAAAAAAAATCCGGCTCTCGGATTGCGGGCGATTAGGCTTGGGCTTGCGCGTGAAGAACTTTTGCGAACGCAGATATGTGCGTTGTTGCGTGCCGCATATTCGACATCGCTCAGCGTGGTGGTACCGATGGTTTCAGGAACCGCTGAGATAAGGCATGTTCGTCAAATAATCGATGAAGAATCGGAACGGCTGCGAACTGAAGATATTAAAATAAAACTGTTCGAACTCGGTGCGATGGTCGAAGTACCTTCCGCCGTTTTAGTTGCCGACCAACTAGCAAAAGTGTGCGATTTTCTCTGTCTTGGCACCAACGATTTGGCTCAATATCTTCTCGCGGCGGATCGCGATAATGAATCTGTTTCTAAATGGTTTCGAACTCTTCATCCTGCAATGATCCGCTCGGTAAAACGCGTTATCGATGAGTGTCGAAAGGCGAAGAAGCCGCTCGTCGTATGCGGCGAAATGGCGGGCTCGCCGTTTTACGTTCCGGTTTTGATCGGGCTCGGTGCGACGGAATTCAGCGTTAGTCCGGCCACTATCTCAGACGT
>JBOGOW010000131.1:0-8880 GCA_050748285.1 Pyrinomonadaceae bacterium | reverse complement strand
GTATTTGGCACCTCGATTTTAGTTACTGCCGTTTTTGGCTCGCCGCAAATTGTTGTTGCTCAAAATGAGTTCTCGAGTTTGGTCTTGTTGGTCGGCTTGTTGGCGCTTTCGATGTTTGCGATCAATTCGATCTTGATCGCGATTCTTTCGTCGCTCATCCACGGCAAGCGCTTCCTGGCCGTTTGGCGTAATAACTGCTATGACACGATCATTATTTATTTGATGGGAGCGGTGGTCGCCGGCGTTTCGATCGAGGCATTGACGGTTGGCAATGTAAGCATATATGTGTTGGCCGTGGCCGTCGGTATTTTTGCCGCTATTTTTTTCACATTCAGGCGTTTCGTTAACGATGTAAAAGGTTCCGCTGCGGAAATTCAAAATATCGAACGCAAGCGTGCCGAGCAGGCCGAAAGGCATCTCGCCGAACTCGAGAATTATGTAACTCAGCTTGAAGAAAGCGGCGAAGCGCTTCGCGAAAGCCGCGAGAAATTTAAGTACGCCGCGTTCCACGACGCTTTGACCGATCTGCCGAACCGCAACAAGTTCATCGAGGTGATAGACGAAATGATCGCGGCCGGTGAAACGAATTTCGCATTTCTTTTTCTCGATCTCAATGGATTTAAGACGATCAACGAAAGCCTCGGTTATTCCATCGGCGACAAACTACTCCAAACCGTGGCCGCGCGCATCGCGGGCGTGATCGAAACGACATGTCTTTTCGGGCGCTTCGGCGGTGATGAATTTGCCGTGCTGATTCCGTCGATTACTGCGGATTCGCACGCGCCGGCAGTATCAAAACGCATAGTCGCCTGCATTTCGCAGCCTTTCATTCTGGGGCCACACAATGTTTTTACGGGCGCCAGCGTTGGCATCGCATTTGGAAACGAAAAATATTCGCGTGCTGAAGAAATTCTGCGCGATGCCGACATAGCTATGTATCAGGCGAAGGATAAGCAAAAGCCGTATGTGATATTCGACCCTGAAATGCACGAAAACGCCGTTCGCCGAATGGAGATCGAAACCGATCTTCGGCTTGCGGTCGAGCGAAAAGAATTTGAGCTATTTTATCAGCCTATCGTTGGAATGAGCGATCTCAGCCTGTGTGGATTCGAGGCTCTGGTTCGTTGGAATCATCCAAAACGCGGATTGGTCTCACCGGCTGATTTCATCCCGATCGCCGAAACGACCGGTCTCGTCATCCCTATGACGATCGACATTCTACGCACCGGATGCATGCAGCTTGTCGAATGGGAGCGGCGGCTTGAACGACCGGGTTTGCTAATGTTGAGCGTCAATCTATCGGTTACTCATTTCGCCGATCCGGCGTTGGTCGATCAGATAAAAGAGATAATGAAAGAGAGCGGAATCAGTCCTTCGTCATTAAAGCTTGAGATAACAGAAAGCGCCGTGATGGAAAACGCAGAAAGCGCGATAGCGATGCTGCAGCGAATAAAAGCTGCCGGCGTTTCGATCAGCATCGATGATTTCGGAACTGGATATTCGAGCCTCAGCTATCTGCACAAATTTCCTTTGGATTATTTAAAGATCGACCGCTCGTTCGTCAGTGCAATGGACGACGGCACCGAAAACCGCGAGATCGTGCGGACAATAATCGCACTTGCGAAAGCTCTAAAACTTTCGATCATAGCCGAAGGAATCGAAACCAAAGAACAACTTCAAAAATTGCGAACCTTGGGCTGTGAATTTGGTCAAGGTTATCTTTTTTCACGACCGCTGCCGGTATCGGAAATTGACGGCTTGCTGAACGACGACAACCATTGGAAAGATTTGGGAGACTTCGGTGATATGACAGCGCAAGTGAACGCAAACGCGCCGATTGAATTGATCACAATGCAGTAGCTGCGACTATTTGCAGGCAAAGATCGCGGGTTTTGCATCGAACGGAAAAGCCGATTCGTACGACGAGGCGAGATCGAACAATAGCTGCTCGTTCCAGAAATTTCCGATTAGCTGCGTGCCTATCGGCAGTCCCTCGGTTGAAAGTCCGCACGGAATACTGATCGCCGGAACGCCTGCAAGATTTGCGCTGACGGTGTAAATGTCGCTTAAATACATCGCAAGCGGATCGCTCGAACGCTCGCCGATTTTGAACGCCACGGTCGGCGATGTAGGCGTCAATATCGCATCGCATTTCGTAAACGCCTTAACATAGTCCTGTTTTACCAACGCACGCACCTTTTGCGCTTTCGAATAATACGCGTCATAGTAACCGCTCGAAAGCACGTAAGTCCCAAGCATTATCCGCCGCTTTACTTCCTCGCCAAATCCTTCCTCACGAGTTTTGAAATACATTTCGCGGAGAGCATTCGCGTCTTCGGCACGGAAGCCGTAGCGAACGCCATCGAAACGAGCAAGATTCGACGAAGCTTCGGCAGTCGCGATTATGTAATAAACAGCGATACCGTATTTCGCGTGCGGCAGTTCGATATCGACGATCTCGGCGCCAAGCGATCTGAAATTATCGATCGATTTTTCAACCGCATCGCGCACGTCATCTTCTATTCCTTCGCCAAACAACGCGCGAGGCACGCCGATAATTTTTCCGTTGATCTCGTCTGCAAGGTTCGCCGCGTAATCAGGAACCTCCACGTCGGCCGATGTTGCATCGCGTTCGTCTCGTCCGGCGATCACGCCAAGAACGTCCGCTACGTCTTTTGCCAATCTTCCAAAAATACCGATGTTGTCGAGCGACGAGGCAAAAGCAACAAGGCCGTATCGCGAAATGCGTCCATAGGTCGGTTTGAATCCGACGATTCCGCAAAGTGATGCCGGCTGGCGAACCGACCCGCCGGTCTCAGATCCGAGTGCTGCGCGCACGACACCCGAAGCAACCGCAGCGGCAGAACCGCCCGAACTTCCGCCGGGAACAAGATCAAGATCCCATGGATTCTTTACCGGACCGAACGCGGAATTCTCATTTGACGAACCCATCGCGAATTCGTCCATATTTGTTTTACCGACGATGATCGCTCCAGCCGATTTCAGTCTGTTAATTGTGGTCGCATCGTATTGAGCCTTGTAGTTGTGCAAAATACGCGAACCACACGACGTTCGCATTCCTTTGGTGCAGATATTGTCTTTAACGGCGATCGCCATGCCGTGAAGCTTACGTTCAGCCGGTACCGAATCCAAATATTCCGCGATTTCCAACGAACTTTCGCGCTCGATTGAAAGAAAGCTGTTTAGCTGCGGGTTGAGCCGCTCGGCGTTATCAAGGGTCGTTTTTGTGTCTGAAAGTATCGACATGATTAGTTTGGAGTTCCGCCTTTAGGCGGCTGCCTTCGTTTCGAACTTGAATGTATCGTCCTTGCTTACGCGCAGGCTTGTGCAGTTTTGCACGCTCGTTCCAGTGCAGAAGCCCGCGCGTAAGCAAGGGCGATATCCGCTTACTCGGGGTGGAGATCTCGCACGTATCAGAAATTACTTGGGCGCTACGAGAGCCCTTACTTACGTGCGGCTGCTTACACACTCACCTCATTATCTCGTTACGCCGTCGAGCAGCCAATCATCCCCCTGTTTGACCGCCGTTGCCTTTATCTCGCTTTGCTCGGTTCTGCTATCGTCCCGCCAAAAAAGTAATACTTGAAATTCAGCCTTGTCCGGCGCGATCTCTCGGCATTCACCAACTCGAAAAGCTCGAGGCAAATCATTCGTGCCGGTTGTAAACGGATCGGCGCCTTCCAATTCGCCAGACAGCTTTTGAAAATATTCCGGCGTCAAAAACTTCTCTCGAGCCTTCAAATTCTCCGCAGAAAATTTCATATCGTTCCCAAAATGGAACGAGTAAAATTCACGTACCGAAGTCCGCGAGGCCAGGCATGACGGCGACTCGAGATTCGGAATACTGCAAGCCGGAAGTATTCCGCAAATCGTTATAAAGACAAATAGCCGCAAAAAGACGCAAAAATCACAAAAAATAATTTTCGCGCATTTTGAGCGTTTTTGCGGCAATTTATGATTCGTTTTTGAAATCATTATCCAAGAACTTTCGGGACCTGAAAATGCCCCGCGACGGCAGACGGTGCCTGGTCGAGGGCGGCATCCTGGCCTAACGAGGTGGTTGCGATATCCTCGCGGATGGTTCTCGTCGCCGCGCCTTCGTCCGTTAGGCCGCCGAGCATCGGTTCGACTTCGCCCGTATCGAGCTCATTCAATTGCTCGATGTATTTCACGATATCCGCCATTTGCGGTGTATAGAGCGCGACCTCGTCGTCGGTGATCTCAAGATGCGCCAATTTTGCAACGTGTCTGACATCCATAATTATTTTGCGGCCCCATCGCGGCGTTCGATGCATGCAGCTGCCGCTCCTAAAAAGTGAGTTCGAAGTTCACAATCGCCTATGCTCGCTGCGGAGACCGCTATCTCGCTGGACAACGGAGTGGAAACATTTTCGAATATTTCTTTTGCTTTTGAACGTGCTCGATAAGCCTTAAACGCAGCAATATCGATCACAAAATCAATTCTTTCAACGAGCGATCTGCCGAGAGCGGCGTTTAGTTTGTATATTATCTCGGCCGCATGTTGCTCAAATTCGCGTTTCCACTCGGCATCTGCAACCACGACGTACAAACGTCGCTCGATAAGTTCGTTAGCGACACACTGTTCCCGCAAATGTTCGCCGATCACTGAAGGCCATATTGCGCGGACAATTGCGTCCTTCGCTGTATCGTCCGGTAACTGATCGATAATGTCCGGCAATGTTTTCAATAACGCACGCATTTGTTTTCGACGCCGCTTACAGTTAGATTTTAGACGAGATGATCGAACTTCCAAAACTTGTATTAGCTTCGGGCAGCCCGCGGCGTGCCGAAATATTGAATTCCGTCGGCTGGGAATTCGAAAAAGACGTGCCGGATATTGACGAATCGGAACGTCCGGGAGAATTGCCGGAAGACTACGTAAAGCGCCTTGCGCGCTCAAAAGCTGAAGTGATCGCAGAGCGTCATCCCGATGCGATCGTGCTCGGTGCGGATACGACCGTCGTGATCAACGGGGAGATCATCGGCAAGCCAGCCGACCTGTCAGATGCCAGACGAATGATAAAAATGCTTGCAGGGAATTGGCACGAAGTTCTAACCGGCGTCGCGATCATTCGAAACGGCGTTACAAAACTTGGGCTTCAAACCACGCGCGTTAAGTTTGCCAAAATGTCCGATTCCGAGATCGATTTTCTTGTCGAAAAAGGCGAACCGCTGGACAAGGCGGGTGCTTACGCGGTTCAAGCGCAAGCAGCACTTTTTATAGAAAAAATCGAGGGAGACTATTGGAATGTAGTCGGACTGCCTATCAGTCTGGTTTATTCAATGATCGATGCCAAAATGCACAAGCCCGCACGTAAGTAAGGGCGATACCGGTATCGTAGATTGAAGTGAATCAGGTCTTGTTTAGTCAAAGATGGATGTATCGCCCTTGCTTACACGCGGGCTTTTGCATGGATCACAGCAGGGAATCCACCTTTTTCGAAATTGGAACCGTTATATCGAATTTTGGATCGATGCCGCCGAATGAGTTACCGGATTTACTGCCGGACTTATCCAAAACAACAAAGCTCGGAAGCTGGTCGATAGCAAATTTTCGAAGCGTTGCTACGCCATCGGAATCTCGCAAAACGGGTACCGTAACACCATTGGACGAAGCCCATTGACGAAGCTGCTCGTCGGTCGCGTAATTCTTCGATTTCGGATTTGTCGAATCCGTCAAAATGAAATAGACTGCAACGCTCTTGCCCGCGTATTTTCGCGCCAGTGAATTCGTAAATTCAGCCTGTTTGTCGGAAAGCGGCAGCCAGCTTGCGCCGACCGCAAGTATCACGACCTTGCCACGCTGCGCCTGCACATCGATATTCCCGCCGCCGATTCTCGGAAGCGAAGTTTGTGCATTTCCGGCGATCGAAAATGCAGCAAGTGCGATAGAAAATATAATAATTTGTTTGAACTCGTTCATAATAGTAGAACCGTAAAACCTGACCGGCTCACTGATTATTAGATGCACATTTGATGCCAATCTCTGCACCTAATCCAAACGCACGTTATCGATCAATCGAACCTTGCCGAAAAAAACCGCTGCCGCAAGAATCGCGGCTCTATCCTCAATTTTTTCAATAGGTTCGAGCGTTTCTGCATCGACAGCGGCAACGTAGTCGATTCGTGCAAGCGGTTCGGCTTCGATTTTTTTGCGAACTATTTCAGTTAAATTCAACGCATTTCGTTCACCTTCGGCATAAGCCTCTTTGGCTTTGCTTAGCCCCTGATAAATTATCGAGGCTCGTTCGCGCTGTTCCGTAGTCAGGTTTTCGTTTCGCGATGACATCGCAAGGCCGGAGACTTCCCGAACCGTAGGAATGACAACGATCTCGGTCTCGAAGCCGAGGTCCGCTGTCAGGCGTTTGATGATGGAAACCTGCTGCGCATCTTTCTCTCCAAAGAACGCCATGTCGGGGCGAACGGAATTGAAAAGTATCGTCACGACGGTAGCTACGCCGCGGAAATGTCCGGGCCGCGACGCACCTTCTAAACCCTCGGAAATACCCTCGACATAGACATATGTCGCAAATCCATCGGGATATATCTCTTTGTCTTCGGGAGCGAAAATATAATCGACCTCGTACTCCGCAAGCATCGCCGCGTCGCTTGCAAGGTCGCGCGGATATCGCTCAAGATCGCCTGCGTCATTGAATTGAGTTGGATTTACAAAAACAGAAACTATAACTATATCCGCCGCCTGTCGCGCTTCCTTTACAAGAGCAAGATGCCCTTCGTGCAGCGCGCCCATGGTCGGGACGAATGCAACCGTCTTTGCCTCGCGGCGAAGTTTCCGCGAGATCGAAGCCATTCGTTGTCGTCGGTTGATGATTTCCATATTTAGAAATCTGAATTCGAAATACCCGAAGGATATTCTGCAATCAATATTGAAGCTATATTGTGCTGGAGCTCTTTTGCATTTTCCGTCGCCGCTTCCCAAATAATCGGAAGACTCAAATTGAAATAAGCGTGGACGATAATATTGCGAAAGCCCGAGATCGCCTGCCAGTCAATTTCGTCATATTTGTTTTTCAAACCCACCGACAATCGTGACGAGGCTTCGCCGATGATCATCAACTGAAACAGAACGGCTCCGAAGAGGCTCACTATCGAAAAACTCTACTTCGGAAACATCTTTTACCCAATCTTCGATAAGATCAGCCGCTGACCGTATATCGTTCAAAAAATCAAACTCATGCCTCATAAACCACCCGTGCTTCTGACAGCACTTGATTTCTGATTAACGGCTTTAAACCATTCTTTGGAACCAAATCGACTTTTGTGTTCATCAATTCTGATAGGTCGATTTGGATACGTGAGAATTCGATAAGTCCTATTCGAGCATCCGGAAAAAATTCAACGAGAAAATCGAAGTCGCTTTTTTCCGTGTGGTCGCCGCGGACGCGGGAGCCAAGAAGGCTTAATTCGCGGATCTGATGTCTCCGGCAAAGGTCGGCGATCTTCTCGTAAACCTCGACCGGAATTTGTTCGATCATGCGTTCATCTCCTTTTTCGCCTCTTTCGGAAAGCCGTATGATTCCTTTTCGCTTGGGTAATTTCCGCTTCGCACGTCGTCCATCCATTTTGTGATGGCGTTGGTGATAACTTCACTTACGTTTGCATATTGGCGGACGAAACGCGGCTGGCGGCCGAAGGTGAAACCGATCAGATCGTGAAGGACAAGCACCTGCACATCGCATTCGCTGCCGGCGCCGATGCCGACGGTTGAGATCGTCAGTTCGTTGGTGATCATCTCGGCAACTTCGCGTGGAACGAGTTCGAGGACGATGGCAAATGCACCCGCGTCTTCGAGCATTTTTGCGTCTTCGATCAGCGTTTTTGCTTCGTCGGCAGTCTTGCCCTGAACGCGGTAGCCGCCCATTTTGTGGACCGACTGCGGCGTCAAGCCGACGTGCGCCATCACCGGAATTTCTTCATCAACAAGGCGTTTGACCAGTCCAACGCGGTTGCGTCCGCCTTCGAGTTTGACGGCCTCGGCACCGCCGTCTTTCATGAGCTTTAGAGCATTTCGAACCGCATCGTCATCGCCCGTGTGAAAGCTGCCATAAGGCATGTCTGCAATTATCAGAGCTCGGCTTGCACCGCGTTTTACCGCTTTCGTCGCCGAGAGAATTTCCTCGAGCGTAACCGGAATCGTGTTGCCGTAACCATGGATCACGTTTCCCATGCTGTCGCCGACAAGTATCAGATCGACGCCGGCTTCATCGACGATCCTTGCGGTCGGATAATCGTAGGCCGTAAGGCAGACGAGCTTTTCGCCGCGTTCCTTTGCGACGCGCATTGCCGGCACATAAAACTTTTCCGGCTTGTCAGGTTTTAGATATGCCATAAATTGCCTTTTAGAATAGACCTTTGCGGAATTCAAGTCTAGCGTTTTGTGCTAGATGTGGCCGTTTAGATCGATCGGATTCCATCTAACAACCTTCGACATATCGGATGAATGTTCGCAAAGCTCGCAAATATTCTTGCGAAGCACGGGATGAACAAGCTGCGGCGAGATCTCGTTCAACGGCACAAGAACAAAGTTTCGAAGGTGAAGCCGCGGATGCGGAAGTGTCAAAAAAGGCGTTTCAATTTTCAGATCGCCGTAGATCAAAAGATCAAGATCGATGGTCCGCGGCAGATTCTGCGATTTATCCTTTCTGCCGAGAAGATATTCGATGCGCAGCATTCGCGCGAGCATCTGCGTCGGAGTTATCAAACCCGTTTGAACCTCTGCGACGATGTTCAGAAACGGCGGGGCCTCGATCATTCCTACTGCCTCGGTTTCATATATCGACGAAAGCTTTGTAACGGTAAGACTCGCCTCGATAAGCC
>JBOGOW010000130.1:0-8914 GCA_050748285.1 Pyrinomonadaceae bacterium | reverse complement strand
ACAATTCGGCGCCGATTTTTCGCCTACTGAAGTTGTGGCGTCGTGCGGCGGAAAGCAGGCTCTATTCAATGCCGCCTGCACGCTTTTGAATCCGGGCGACGACGTATTGATCCCAAAACCATACTGGGTAACTTTCCCGGAGATCGCGACATTTTGCCGGGCGAACAGCGTTTTTATAGAAACGGAAAAAACCGATTTTGTTCTGACCGCCGATCAGGTCTGCGATGCGATAACGGACAAGACAAAGCTGCTGATCGTCAATTCGCCGAGCAATCCGGCCGGCCGTGTTATTCCGAAAGATGAAATGGTAAGGATTATCGAAACCTGCGCCGAACGCGGTGTTTATGTTTTGACGGACGAATGTTACCTGTTCTTCGCATATCCACCTGGAGAGGTTTTCACTTCGGCAGTGCTGCCAAAAGAGCTGCGCGAATTCATCTGCGTTGCCGGCAGCTTTTCCAAAACATTTGCGATGACCGGCTGGCGGATCGGATTCACCATGGCTAACGAAACATGGACAAAAGCGATGGTAAAATTGCAAAGCCATTCCGCAACGCATCCGACCTCATTCGTACAATACGCCTGTGCAAAAGCTCTCGACGAATACGACGCAACGATTGCGGCAATTAATTCGATGACCGCCGAATACGAACGTCGAAAAAACTGGCTGATCCCGACATTGAACGAGATCAACGGTTTCAAATGCGGAATGCCCGAAGGCGCGTTCTACGCCTTCGTTGATGTAAGAGAAATGTTGGGCGACCGCTTCAAGACCTCCGCCGATATCGCCGATGCTATGCTGAAAGAATCGCACATCGTCGTCACTGACGGCGCCGGATTCGGGGCGGATGGATTCTTGCGAATTTCTTACGCGACCTCAATGGAAAACATGGAAAAGGCCATTGATCGAATGGGTAAGATTTTTGGAAGATCCAATGTAATAGCCACCTAGTCGCCGAATACGATCTTGAATCCATTGCAGTCCTCAATCACTAATTCTGTGCTTTCGTAGATCCTTTTCACCGGACCCTCGATGATGTTGGCGCCGGATGATTTAAGTTCGTCGAACAACGCCGGAATGTCATCAACCCAGATATACGCATCAAAGCCGACGCGTCGAAATTGAATGCTCGACTGATCGACGGGACGGCTGTCTGCTTTGCCGAAGTGCATTTCGACACCGCCACGTGAGACCATTGCATAAACAGGCGGATCGGCAAAATATCCGAGCAGTTCAAATCCGAGAACGCTGCAATAATACTCAGCCGTCACCACCACATCCTCAACGACAAACTGCGTTGCGATCTTCCTGAACTCTACCATCTTCGCTTTTTTCGCTTTCATATTCTAACCTCCTGTCATCATCAGTCCGATTTCTTCGACCGACGTGGTTTTCGGATCGACCTCACCGACTATCTTGCCTTCGCGGATGACGAGCAGGCGGTCGGCGAGCGCGGTTACTTCTTCGAGTTCGGCGGAGACGAGCAGAACAGCGCGGCCTTTGTCACGGAGTTCGATCAGTTTACGGTGGATGAATTCGATGGCGCCGATATCCACGCCGCGCGTTGGCTGCGAAACCAGGAGCAGTTTCGGGTCGAGTTCGAATTCGCGTCCGATGATAAGTTTCTGCTGATTGCCGCCAGAAAGTGATTTCGCTGTATTTTCCGGATTTCGCGGACGGACATCGAAGTTCTCAATGATCTCGTTTACGCGTTTTGAAATTGACGCCGAACTCAACATTCCCGAAGCGGCGACCGGCGGACGGTAATGTACGCCGAGGATCGAATTCTCCGATAGGTCGGAATTCAACAGCAGGCCGCGTTTGTGTCGGTCCTCTGGAATATGGGCAATGCCAAGTTCCTTCAATCGTCTTGCATTTAAACTCGTAACATCCTTTCCTTCGAATTCTATCCGGCCGCTTTTTGGCTGAATCAGACCGGCGAGAGCTTCGATCAATTCGGATTGTCCATTTCCCTCGATGCCTGCAATGCCGACGATCTCACCGCTTCGAACACTAAATGAAATGTCATCTACGGCAATTCCATGCTTGCCGACGACAGATAAATTCTTCACGTTCAACACATCGGCTTGCGGTTTTGCGTCGGTCTTTTCAACGCGGAGCAAAACGTCGCGGCCTACGATCATTCGCGCGAGTTCTTTCGCATTTGTTTCTGCTGTAACGACGTTGCCGACCGTTTTGCCGTCGCGCATTACGGTAACTTCATCCGAGATCGCGAGAACCTCTTCGAGTTTGTGAGTGATTATAACGATCGTCTTTCCCTGACTTTTCATTCGGCGCAGGATCGCAAAAAACTCCTCGACTTCCTGAGGTGAAAGCACGGCGGTCGGTTCGTCAAGGATCAGAAATTCGGCGTTTCGATATAAAGCTTTTAGCAACTCGACACGCTGCTGCTGACCGACGGAAAGGTCTTCGATATAAGCTTCGGGATCGATGTTCAGCCGCAGTTCGTTCGAAAGCTGTTTGATCTCGGCGTTCGCTTTTTCTAGATCGAGATTCGCAGCATTGCCCGTTTCGGCACCGAGAATGATATTTTCGGCGACGGTCATATTGTCCACCAACATAAAATGCTGATGAACCATCCCGATGCCGAGAGCAATCGCGTCGTGCGGATTTCGGATCGCAACCGGCTTGCCGTCAAACAAGATCTCGCCGCCGTCCGGATCGTAAAACCCGTAAACGATCTTCATCGCCGTCGATTTCCCGGCACCGTTCTCGCCAACGATCGCATGTATCGTCGCCCTGTGAACCGTCAACGAAACGTCCTCATTCGCAACGCAATCGCCAAAGGCTTTTTTTATACTTCGGAGGTCCAGCATTGTTTTTTAATCACCTCCCCGATCTCAAAATGTCTTTTTCTAACTCCGCTGACAGGCGAAACCCTTTTGCTTTCAGTTCGCCAAACGCTTCGGCAAAATCAAGCAGACCTTTCTCATCAGCCCGCTGTAATATGCCGATAGTCCCAATCACAAAAATCCCGCGTTCGGCCGCTGCCATTCGTCCCGCGAGGTCGTCAACAAGGAGAGCGTCTGCATTCAATTCTTCAGCAAGAAGAATTGCCTCTTTTTCGCCAGGATCCAACCCCTCGAAATTAAGCTCACCAATAAGAGTGACCTGTCTAACTTCAAGCCATTCTGGTGGAGTCTCTACGAATTCCCGAACAACTGTCGGCGTTCGCTCTGCCCTTAATTCTTGAAATACTGCATTAGGCAATACTACATTGCCGAGCAAAACCGGCAGTATTTCAATTTTACCTATCAGAATCAGGTAGTTTATCGGCGAGGTATCTGAAACAACGATCATCAGGGAATTAATTCTCTCAAAAACTTTCGTTCACGTTCGAGGTCTTCAACCGAATACTTAACCCAAGGCACATTATGCTTGGCAAGAAACGCATAAACCTCAAGTCTGGTTTCAAAGCCCAATAATCGTTTTACCTGCGATGTAGTTAGCTGATCGGACGCAAAACCTTCGATCGCCACGGCTTCGAGAACTTCTCGAGAAATTTCAGTATTCTCAGGACGGAATATGGTCTCCGGTATTTCTATATTTACACTCATCAGAAATATTTTACACCAATCTACAACTCATTTCGCCATTGCGTCCGTCACTTTGATTTCGCCGTTGATAATCTTAGCTTTCGAGCCTTCGACATTTTGAATAACTTCCTCAGGGATGAGCGGTTTGTTGTATTTATCCACAGCGTAAGCGACGCCGTCTTTATCGAGACCGAAGACGTGAAAACCGCCCTGGAATTTGCCGTCGAGAACTTCTTTTACAGCGTCGTAAACGGCGTTATCGACACGTTTTACCATCGAGGTCAGCACGAATCCGGGCTTGACCATATTCTGGTTCGAATCGACCCCGATCACAAATTTTTTCGCCTCGCCATTCTCGCCGATGCCGTATTGCTCGACGGCGTCGAACGCGCCGAGACCGGAATTTCCAGCAGCGGTAAATATCACATCGGCGCCTTTTTCTATCTGCGCCAATGCGAGTTCTTTGCCTTTGCCGGGATTGTTCCACGCGGCGTCGTTTACGCCGACATAATTGCTGACAAACTTGATCTTCGGATTCACGGACAGAGCTCCTTCTTCGTAGCCTTTGTTAAAGCGATGGATCAGTGGAATATCCATTCCGCCTAGAAAACCAAGCACGCCAGTTTTCGATTTTGATGCCGCGATCATCCCGACTAGGTATGAACCTTCGTGCTCGCGAAACACGAGCGACGCGACATTCTGCTTCGGCGTTTTGCCGTCGTCTTCAAAAATAACGCCGTCGATTATGGCAAATTTGCTGTTCGTATAATCGGTCGCCACACGCTGCATTATCGGCCCTTGTGCAAAGCCGACGCCGATTATCAGATCGAAATTCTTTTCCGCGAACGCACGCATCGCGGGCTCGATCGATGTCGGATTTCCTGGCTCAACATCGTAAAGGCAGATCGGCAATTCCTTTTCGGCGCGCTTCACTCCTTCCCATGCCGCCGCATTAAACGAACGGTCGTTTTTGCCGCCGATATCAAAGACGATACCGACCTTGATGTCGCAGCCTTCACGCCGAGCCTCGGTACGCTCCGCGCAGGATGAAAAAATCGCAGCCGACGCCGCAACTACCATAAATAAACAGTTACGAAAATTCATTGAATCACCGCCTTTATGAGTTCGGACATTTCGACCGGGTTAGCCGATATTGTATATGCATTACGCAGTTTTTCACTAACCGAATCGAATTGATTAGCATCCCGACAAAATATCGTTCCCAAACTCTCACTTCGTTTGATTTCGTCACCGGTTTTCGCGTTGCAGTGAAATCCAACGCTGTGATCGAGTTTGTCGTCGGCCATCGTCCGCCCGCCGCCGATCGCGACGATCGCTTCGCCAACCGCAAGCGCATCGACCGAGGAAACAAAGCCGCCGGTTTCGCTTTCGATCTCAAATTGATGAAGATTCGAATCGAGAAGTTTTTCGGGATCTTCGAAAACTGAAACGTCACCGCCCTGAAGTTCACAATTCTTACGAAATTTTTCTAACGCTTCGCCATTCGATATTTTGGACTCGGCAAGGGCGATCGCCTCCGAATGGTCGCTGCATAAATTTGCCAGCTTTAAAAGCCGTGCTGAGAGCTCGACCGAAAGCTCAGCCGTTTGCCGCATTTGCGGCTCTGCCTCGCCGCGAAGAATTTTGATGCATTCGTAAACCTCGACCGAATTGCCGACATACGCGCCCAACGGCTCAGACATATCGGAAACGACCGCTTCGGTTCGAACGCCAAATTTTGCACCGCAATCAACCAAAGCTTTTGCAAGCGTTTTCGAATCTTCGAGCGATTGCATAAACGCGCCCTCTCCCGTTTTTACATCCAAAACTAGCGCGTCCAAATTCTCCGCTAGTTTCTTCGACATAATCGAGGCAACGATCAGTGGAATATATGGAACGGTCGCGGTCGCATCGCGCAATGCATAAAGCTTTTTGTCGGCCGGCGCGATCTCGGCCGTCTGTCCCGCCATCGCGAAACCGCATTTTTCGATGACGACGTGAAACTGTTCTTTTGAAAGTCGCACATCATAGCCGGGGATCGATTCCAGCTTATCGAGCGTTCCGCCCGTATGACCGAGACCGCGACCGGAGATCATCGGAACTGCAACCCCGCATGCGGCAACGATCGGCGCGATTATCAGTGACGTTTTGTCGCCGACACCGCCCGTGGAATGTTTGTCAGCCTTCGGAGCGTCGATCTCGGAAAAATCCAGAACTTCGCCCGAATGCAACATTTCGCGAACCAAAGTCTCGCCCTCGCGTTCATTCAGCCCACGCGTGAAAATCGCCATTACAAGCGCCGAGATCTGGTAATCGGCCCAAGACGAATCGCAAACGCCGCGGATAAACTCGCCGATATGCTCATCGGTAAGCTCGCCGCCGTCACGTTTTATCGCAATTATCTCTTGTGGACGCATAGCGTATGGAGTTCCAACTTTAGTTGGCTACGGTAATACGCAGTCATTTCGCCGCATCGGGTTAATCAGATCTAGTGAGCAAAACAAAAGCTTCGGCTCGAACCGCGAGCGATTTCCCAACCGCATCAACACCTTCGCCGGTTTTGGCTTTAACACTGATATTGTCGAGATCGGTTTCAAGAACTTCCGCAAGACCGGTTCGCATTTCATCGATGTATGGCCGAAGTTTTGGTTTTTCAAGATGCACGGTCGAATCCAGATTCGAAACTGCGTATCCGCGCTCTTTCATCAACCCGACGGCATAACGAAGAAAAATAAAACTCTCGGCGTTTCGCCAGCGTTCCTCATCATTCGGAAAATGCTTTCCGAGATCGCCGAGTGCCAAGGCGCCAAGAATCGCATCCGTGATCGCGTGGCACAAAACGTCCGCATCAGAATGACCATCCGCTCCCAAATCGGATTCGATCCGTACACCGCCGATCACGAGCGGCCGGCCTTCGATCAAACGGTGAATATCACTGCCTAACCCGATTCTGTACATTTATCTCCGCACAAAGTTAAAACTAAAAAAGATAAAAATTAGCTCGTAGCTGTTGGCTGACAGCTGTCAGCTCAATTTCAAAAGTGCTTCCGCAAACAAAATGTCTTCCGGCTGCGTGATCTTGATATTCCGCGAACTTCCTTCGACGATCACAATCGGATGCCCGAGTTTTTCGACCAAGTAACATTCGTCTGTAACTGCATCGCTGAGTTCGACATTCTCGAACGCTTTTTTTATCACGTCAATGTGAAACGCCTGCGGAGTCAACGCCCGGCGAAGTTGGCTTCGGTCAAGCGTCGCGGCGATCTCACCGCCGCGAATCGATTTTATAGTATCAATTACTTTGCCGACCAAGCATGCCGCGCCCGTTCGTTTCGCGGCACCAACAACCTGTTCGATCTCATCTACCGAAACAAACGGCCGTGCGCCGTCGTGAACAGCTACGATTTCCGACGTTGGATCGACCGCATTAAGGCCATTTTTTACCGAATCGGCGCGCGTCGCGCCACCTGATACAATCTCAGATAATTTTGAAAACCCAAACGCCGATGCGAGCGTTTCGAATTCACCTATCCGATCTGCTGCAAGCACAAGCAGGATCGAGTCGATGGACGGAGCGGCTTCAAACCGCTCGATCGTATGAACGATCATCGGCTTTCCGTTTAATTCTACAAATTGTTTTGTCTTTTCCGAACCGAAACGCGTTCCCGCACCCGCGGCGACGATGATGGCAGTATTCATGAAAACGGGGAACTGTTAGGTTTCGACTTCTTCGATTATCGTTGTTTGGCGAAGCTCGCGAGTCGCTTTGCGAAATCCGAGCGAACGCGAATCGTGGATCGCGGCGGCACTTTCACCATGTTCGTCGATCTTTTCTTCCCAAAGACGGCCAAAGATCATCTTGCCCGCGGTCGTTTGCAGAACGCTTGTAACGGCGATATCGGCAGTTCTGCCGATCAATCGGCGGGCGTTATCGATCACGACCATTGTGCCGTCGTCCAGGTAAGCGACACCCTGATTGTATTCCTTGCCTTCTTTGAGAACAAAAACGCGCATCGCTTCGCCCGGCAACACGACCGGTTTTAAAGCGTTTGCAAGTTCGTTGATATTCAAAACCGCAACGCCGCGAAGCTGCGCGACCTTGTTCAAATTAAAATCGTTTGTAACGATCACGGCATCAAGCTGTTTTCCGAGTTCGATCAATTTAAGATCGACCTCTTTGACAGCCGGAAAATCGGTTTCGACGATTTGAATATCCAGCTTGCTGTTATTCCGCAGCCGCTGAAGCATATCCAGCCCGCGTCGTCCGCGTTGTCGTTTCGAAGAATCTGCCGAATCCGCAACCTGCTGCAGTTCGGCAAGGATAAAGTTTGGAATTATCAAGCTTCCGCCGAGAAAACCGGTCTCCGCAACATCGGCGATTCGTCCGTCGATTATCACGGAGGTATCAAGCACCTTGTAATCACGCTTGATCGATTTATCGGAAAAAATCCCGCCGAGCGCCGAGAGATCGAGATACTCGCCCTTCGCCGCACCGACCATCAAACCGATGTAGCCCATAAAGAACGCGAGAGCAATGGTCAAAAACGTCCGCATCTCGCCGGGAACGGTATTTACGTCCTGAGCGCTGATCAGCATACCGATCAAATACGCACCGATAATTCCCATTATCGAACCGACCGCGGCACCGATCAGTGTCTTTAAACTTGCCTGCCTGGCACGCATTTCAAACGCAATAATAAAGGCCGCTGCCAGAGCGCCAATTGCTGCGGAAATCAATTGCCGCACAGGCCGAGTCGCGTCGAAATGTGTCGTTTGAGCTATCGGATTAAGTATGTAGCCAACCGCCGCCAGGAGGACGATAAATGCAATGCGGATTATGAGGACGTCCCACTTCATCAAATGAATCTTAACACGAAACGCGAACGGTCTGCATTAACAATGATCAAATCCACCCCTCTTCGCTTTACCTATTCATCAATACCGGAAGTTATAGATCGCCTCCGGCGTTCCGTAGGTCGCACTCGCCGCCGTCTGCACCTTTGTAAATCTTCCCTGCTGGTCGTAACGTATCGCCCTTACTTACGTGCGGGCTTGTGCAAAGGAACGCGGACATTCCTGTCCGCAATCCGCATTCTGCACTCGGAGCAGGCAGGGATGCCTGCGTTCCAGTCGTTTCGCATTCCGCACTCTGCATTTGCAGGCAGGGATGCCTGCGTTCCAGTCGTTTCGCACTCTGCCCGGAGGTGCGCGTACCGCCCTTACTTACGTGCGGGCTTGTGCAATGGAACGCGGACATTCCTGTCCGCAGGCGGGGTTTTGCAATGGTCTGCCCGGATCTGCGGGGGCAAGCCCGCCTTCCCGACTGCGTATGATTAAGATCTGTTCGTGAATAAGG
>JBOGOW010000129.1:0-8926 GCA_050748285.1 Pyrinomonadaceae bacterium | reverse complement strand
GTAGTTACTTTTCAATACGACAGCCTGCTCGAATTCGGTAACTGCCTGACGATTGTCACCAAGCCGCGAATTTGCCACGCCCGCGCCATAGAACGCTTCCGCCAATTTGGGATCGACCGATTTCGCTTTGTTAAATGCCGTCAGGGCTTCCTTGTCTCGCGTCTGAGCGCCGCTTTCGCGAGCCTGCGATAGGCGGATCAAGCCGAGATAAAGCTGCGACTGTGCATCGTTCGGGTCGAGTGCAACTGCCTTCGTCAACAAATTATCCGCTTTTGCAATATCACCTGCCTGATAATAAAGGATGCCAAGCGGAACATAGATCTCGGTCAGTTCCTTGTCAAACGAGAGCGCTTTCTCATAATTGGCCGCCGCCGCTTCCGTTTGATCAAGTTCGGTCAGCACCTCGGCCAAACCAAAATATGCCGGTGCATTCTTATCGTTGTAGATCAACGATTCTTCAAAGAATTTTCGCGCGACAGGAAACGCGTCTTTTGCAAGAAGCTCGTTACCCTTAAGTGCAAGAGCCTCGCTCAAACCCGCTTTCGAGATCGCGTTGTTTGCATCCATCGTCAGCGAATCGCGGAAGAAATCGATCGCCTGATTATAGTCATCGCGATCCATGTAATATTCGCCGACACCGGCCAACAGCCGTGAACCTACGTCTTTCTCCAGAGTGCGTCTGACCCTTAGCCTCGGATCGTCGGGTCTAACTACATCGGTGCGGGTGCGTCGCGGATCGATCTTGGCAAGCTTGGAGTATTGCTTGGTAACACGTTTCGAGGTCTCGATCCGGTCTGTCTTCGAGCGGCGCGCGCGCGTTGTGGTAACAAACTGCCTCGAAACGGCACGGGCTGCTCCGCGAAAAATAAATACGCTTGTCCCGCCCGTAATATCACTGACCGGAACGATGTCTTGCGCCGAAACCAGCGAGGCGCAAACGGTTGCAATTACTGCAAATCCAAATTTTAACGGGCTTTTTTTTAATTCGTTGTTTTTATACATTTCGACTCTCAACAGAAAATGGAACGCGGAATAAGGCTTAAACCGGCATCAACGCATACGATGCGGTTAATATGCAAAGACGTTTCCCAAAGATTTATTTGCCGACTCACTACAACCGAGCGACAATCAGAATCCGACGCGCTTTAGGTTATACCGAAACACCATCATAAACAAGTGATTTTCCGGCAGATTCGGTTGCACGTTGTCGTAAGTTTGACTACGCGGATCAGGTTACTGCGACACAAGAAAAACATCCCATGCCCAACGACCGACCTGTGCGCCGCGCTCATCTCTTACAATCGCCCGGTAGCGAAATTGGTTGCCGTGCTCGTCTGTCCGGCGAAAAGTAACGTAGGTAAGTTCGAAAGCGCGAATTGGTGAAACTGACAGTCTTCGCATTTCATTCGACTCGGAAATACCGTTGTGATTGATGTCACGCCATAGCCGTAAACGATTAAAAACGTCGTCTCGCCGATCTATCTGACCATTCAAGTTGCCGCCGTTCGCTGGTTGATCGAAAACTGCAAGTGCGAGGAAACCGTTACGCGACTCGCCGGCGGGCGGTTGAGGCTGCGGTGTAAAGTTGCCAAACAGCTCCGAGCCGTCGTCGATCAGTTGATTGCCATTTCGATCAAGGACTAAAAATGCTTCGTCCGAGCCGACCGCGGTCCAGCCAAGACGTTCGGGAACGCCATCACCGTAAAAATCGAAATCGACGCCAGTTGCAGAGTCAGTTAGATCGAAGCCGTCACCATCCAGATCAACAATAATCGGCGTGTGCGGCCCGATGCTGTGGTCACAATAACAAATCTCTTCGATCCACATTCCCAAGGAGTTTATACAGTCCTCAGCAAGTCCCGGAATACACGAACTTGGCGTTGGAGTTGGCGTTGGTGTAAGCGGGGGTGGGGGCGGAGGAGGCTCTCCACAATCAGGGTCGAACTCGTCCCTTGGACCATCACAATCATTATCTTTACCATCGTTGCAACTATTTGCACCGGACGCTTCGCCGCTCGAACCAAATGGAGGTTGACCAAATCCAGGAAAACAAAGACTGCAGTCGTCATTACAATCATCACCGCCGCAGGAAGCTTTATAATGCCCGTCTTCGTCCTGATCGCATTGCTCATCGCATTCAGGCGTCTGCCCGGCCCAGCAATCTTTATCTTCGCAATTTGAGCCACCGTCGCAGTCCTCGTCTTTCAACTCGACATCTTGGCAATCTTCAGTCTTGCCCGGATTTCGATCCGGGTCGGTATCGTCGCAATCAAAAGGGCCAGTCACGCAGGTTGGCGACTCCACTGGGAATTCATCGCCGTCCGCGTCAACGCAGTCCTCGATTTGGCACTCGAGCAATTGGTATTCATAGCATGACCAAGGCTGCGGGGGAGTGCCGGCGGTTGGACAATCCACATCCCTTTGTTTAAGCCAGAAGCATTTATTCGTTGTGTCAAAGCAGCCGCCTCCGTCATCGTACCAGTTTACCCATCGATAGGGATTTTCATTACAATTTTGACAATTCTGCCAAAAGCCGCTTTTTGTCCACCTAGGCTGAGGCTCATATCCCGGTGGAGAAGGGCATCGACTTGCTGTACATTCGATGCAGGATGATTCTAACGATGCGGCGTTCAGCAAGAATTCAAGCAAATCGGGTTTTGGAGGATTGGGCTGACTTGTCTTATTGCCACATCCTCTCGAACGTGGATCAGCAAAGAAATCAATTGTGTTGTTTAGGAGTATGGTATTAAAGCTTCGCGTCGATTTATTGCTAAAAAGTTCCTCTGGGGGGGTTTTTTTTGATCGGGGAACCGCCCGATTCTAGTCCAGTTCCATCTCCAAATCGTGTGCCTCCATGGTCAAGTTCCGCTTTTCGAGGCTCTATAAAATCACCACGTTCACTTAACATGTCCCAAGCCTTGACGGATGCAGCGCTGACATAAAACGTATAGGATTTATTTGGCAGAATCGCAGGGTCATTCGCGTCTGCTATTCCATCGCTACTTGCAGGATAGAATTTTCTGAGGTCACCAAACTTAAAGCTGATAGCGCCTTGTCTCCCACTTACTGGATTGGTTACATTCATCTGAAGAATTAGCCAAAGATAGTAAATTGGTTTCTTGCCCGTATTCGTGACCTTCAACTCCAAGTCACGCCACCAGTTCTCTTTGTCATAATTCTTAAACTCGACCTCCAGCGGCACGCTTTTCGGAAGCTTGTTTTCGATCTCGGTAAGCTGACCGGACGCTGATGTCGTAGTCAACATAAAGATCCCGACGAACAAAATCAATAAAGACAACAGAGAACGCGAGACATTAGCCATTGTTTTCTCCTAAATTGTTGCGAGCTTGTAAAAGGCCCGTCGATTATTTATACGCTTTGACAAACTTCAAAGCATCTTCCTCGGTATCGAATAGATACAAGCCGAGATTATCGAACCGCGCCGCCGAACCGTTTGGCGGATCGTTTTTTCGTTCAGCTTGCGACAAGATAAAGCTAATTGCGACCGTATTTTCCGGCACTTGAAAGACGCCGTACATCATAACCCAGTCATCCGGATAAAACGCCCTGGCCCGCATTTTTTGGCCTTGCAGGTAGGCGTTGATTATCCCGCCTCTGGGATTATTCACCTTCAACATATAACCATACAAATAAGGCAAACCTGTGATCGAACGGTTGGCGTTTATTCGTTCGCTCGCCCCGCGGCCGATCAGAAGCGCAAATTTTCCGATGTCCGACTCGGTCAGATTCACGTCCTGGCTAAAGCTATTGCCCCCGCAACCATTACGAACGACAAAAATCTTATTTCCGTTAAATTCTTCAATCGTCGCCTGCCCGAAAGTGCTCCAGTTTTCCGAGTCGGAATCCGCGTTCGGGTTGAGAAGCAAGTTCGTCTGCGCGCCGGCGAAGATTGTGGTGAATAAGATGCAAATGGGAATTGAAGACTTGTAGATTAATTGCTTGTGCGAGATCGTTCTATGCTTAAATACAACGAAGATCGAAAGGCTGACAAGAGGACCGGAGAATACCTTCATATTAAGTTCCATTAATTTTTTATCTCCATTAAATTAATACGATAATATATTAGGATATTGCTTCATTTTGCTATTCAATGGTATTTTACACCCGTTTAAAATTTCGTCAAGGTTAGTCTTGTCCTATGAAAATGAAAAAAGCATTTCGCGTTGTCCAGTTTGCTTCGAATATCGGAATCCTGGTTCTAACCGTTCTGGCTGTATTTGCGGCGATAAGACTATACGTTACTACTGAACCGAAATCACCACAGGCAGGCATTAACTCCCGGCGGGAGAATAATTCTGAGAAGCAAACGCTTACGAAGACCGCGCCGGAAAATATTTTAGGTAAGACCGTCCCTCTTGATGCCATCAATTGGAAAAACAATGGGACGACTTTGATCTTGTACCTATCAACAACATGTCGTTACTGTAATGAGAGTATTCCCTTCTATCAGCGTTTGAAAAAGGAATGGCCGAAAAGTGTGCCGAAAGTAGTTGCCTTATTTTTGCAAGACGATGACGAAGCAACTAAGTATCTGGATTCGAAAAGTCTTATCGTTGATGGTGTGGTTAGTGGGTCTCTGCGTTCTATCGGCATCACAGGAACCCCCACGCTTCTACTTGTGGATGAGAATGGAGTGGTTACAGACATATGGCGCGGAAAACTATCATCGGAAAAAGAGAACGAAGTCATCGCAAAGCTGGTAAGCTGAATTTTTGTAATATAATAAAGGATAGAAACCCATCGGCTCAGAATGCACCTTTTATAACCTCTTGCCCTTTTCGTCGTTGTCGTATAAATTTAGTTTATACAAAACACTGAAGTGTTGAGTATGTGCGGGGTTTAGCCTCCGGCTTTTCACGCTCCACTTTATACTCTTCACTCTCTACTCAACTAGAAGGAGAATTTGCCGACGATGAAAGCATTTACAACGGAGAATATCCGAAATCTGGCTGTAATCGGACACGGCGACGCGGGTAAAACGCAATTGGTTAGCTCGCTGCTGCACGTGTCCGGAACATCACACCGATGGGGAATGGTCGATGAAGGCACGACGATTACGGATTACGACGAAGATTCGATAGAACGAAAAGTTTCCCTCAACAACAACTTCGCCCACGCCGAATACAAAGATACCAAAATAAATTTTATCGATACGCCTGGTTATGCGGCCTTTGTTTCGCACGCGCGGCCGGCCTTGCGCGTTGCCGACTGTGCACTCGTAGTTGTTGACGGCGTAAACGGTATCGAGGTTCAGACCGAAAAAACGTGGCAATACGCGAACGAATTCCTTCTGCCGCGATTCATGGTGATAAACAAGATCGACAAGGAACACGCCGATTTCGAACACGCGCTCGAAACCGCAAACTCGAGCTTTGCACGTTCGATCGTCCCGTTTACATTGCCCATTGGGACCGAAGTCGATTTCAAAGGCGTCGTCGATGTAGTTCATCAAAAAGCGTACGAATTCGACGAGCACGGCAAAGCTAAAGAGATCCCGATGCCGGAAGATGGTAAAGATGTTTTCGACCGCACGCGTGAACGCCTGATCGAGCTCGTTGCCGAATCGGACGACGCCCTGATGGAAAAATATTTTGAGGATGGAACGCTTCCCGAAGAAGACATCTATCCGAACCTTGCGAAAGCAATCGCAAAAAGCAAGCTCTGCCCGGTTTATGCCGTATCCGGCACAACGCTTGTCGGTTTGCAGATTCTGCTCGATCACATTGTCGAATTTGCACCGAATCCGGCAACGCACGAATCCGAATACGGATTTACCGACGCCGAGATGACAGGCGACCGAATCACGCGAAAATACGCAAATTCAGAACCGTTTTCGGCATATGTCTTCCGAACCATCGCCGACCCGTTTGCGGGTCGGATCAACGTAATGAAGATCGTCAGCGGCAAGATCGCCTCGGATGCAACTGTCCTGAATTCAAGCCGTGATGTCGCCGAAAGACTCGGTGCCCTCCATTCGATAAGCGGTAAAACGCTCGACAAAGTTAATGAAGCGCAAACCGGCGATATTATCGCAGTTGTAAAATTAAAGGAAACTCAAACCGGCGATACGCTCTGCGACAAACCGAAGCCGATAGTTTATCCAAAGGTTGAATATCCCGAAGCCGCGATCGCCTTTGCCATCGAACCGAAATCGCGTGCCGACGAAGAAAAAATTTCGGTCGCTTTGCACAAAATTCTTGAAGAAGATCCATCGCTGCATTTCGACCGCGACTCTCAAACGAAAGAGTTCATTCTTTCCGGTTCGGGCCAGCTTCATATCGAAACGGTGGTCAAAAAACTCGAACAGCGATATCACGTCGAGGTCGCGCTTCATCCGCCGAAAGTGCCCTATAAGGAAACGATCACGCAGCAAGTCGAGGTTCAGGGTCGGCATAAGAAGCAGTCGGGCGGACGCGGTCAGTTCGGCGACTGCAAATGCATCTTCGAGCCGCTCGATCGAGGCAGCGGATTCGAATGGGTCGATAAGATATTCGGCGGCTCTGTTCCGCAGAATTTCCGTCCTGCAATCGAAAAAGGGATCGTCGAAGCCGCCTCGTCCGGCGCCGTCGCCGGTTATCCGCTCGTCGATTTTAAGGTAACGCTGATCGACGGCAGTTATCACACCGTTGACAGCGACGAGCATTCTTTCCGAGCCGCCGGACGCAAAGCGTTTCGCGCCGCTATGGAAAAGGCTCGCCCGACGCTGCTTGAGCCGATAATGGACGTCGAGGTCTTCACGCCGCAGGAAGTTTCCGGTGACATCATGGGCGACCTGAATTCGCGCCGAGGTAGAGTCGGCGGCATGGATATGCGCGGAAAACAGCAGGTGATTAAGGCCAAGGTGCCGCTCAGCGAGATGCTCGATTATCAATCGAAGTTGAATTCGGTTACGCAGGCACGCGGCTCGTATCACATGCAGTTTTCGCATTACGACCCGCTGCCCGGTAACCTCGCGCAGAAGGTGATCGACGAAGCCGTCGCCGCCGGCCGTGTGCGTGCTCACGAGGATGACGACTAAGGAAACATTGCCACTGATTTACACAAATAAGCACTGATAAGAAAACTTAGATTCGAATTTTGCGTATATGTTTATACTGTGTGCATTTGTGTTAATCTGTGGCAAATAGTCTTTCCGCAATTTTAGGTTTTTGGAAAAGGAGTATTTATGAAACGACATCTAATTTCTCTTATCTCGATTCTCACATTGACTGTTCTCTCGGTAACATTCATATCGGCTCAGGTGCGTCCACCGCTTCCGCGCGGGAGCCAAAAAGCAAGCGTTGAACAAACGCTTGGCACAACCGATGTTTCATTTACATTTAGTCGTCCGGCCGTAAAGGGGCGGACGATTTGGGGCGATTGGCCCGAGGCAGTAGCTGGCGAAACGACGCTCGATAATCAAAACCTGCGGCCCAAAGATGCACCGATTGTTCCATGGGGACATATCTGGCGTGCCGGTGCGAACGAAGCAACATTATTCGTCGTCGCTGACGATGTTCTGATCAACGGCAAGCCATTAGCTGCGGGTAAATACAGCTTTCACGCGATCCCGGCAAAGGACGGCGAATGGACATTGATCTTCAATAGCGACGACGGCCAATGGGGAAGTTTTAGTTACGATGCCAAGAAGGATGCCCTTCGCGTAAAAGCGAAAGCGTTTACGACTACGGACAATCAGGAACTTTTGACCTACTCGATCGAACCCGAAGGTGAAACTTCCGCAATCGCCACGCTTCGATGGGAAAAGGTCGCCGTTCCGTTCAAGATCGAAGTAAAAGAAGTTGTCGGTTCAACGATGAAGCGGCTCCGCACTTATGTGTCTGACGCCAAAGCCGATGAATGGCAGCCTCCGTTTAACGCGGCAAACTACGCCAAGGCGAATAAGCTAAACGAAGATGCGGCAAAGTGGTACGGCCAATCGCTCAAAGCCATCGATATGCAGATCGCGGTGAAACCGACATTTGCAAATTATCGCTCGAAAGCAACGATCCTGACCAACGCCGGACGCATGCAAGAAGCTCTCGCCGCCGCCGAAAAAGCTGTTGAAATCGGCAAAGCAGAAAAAACGGATGCGGCTCAGATCGCAGCACTTGAAAAACGCATTGCCGACATAAAAGCCGGAAAGCAATAGTACATTTAATCATCAGAAGGCCCGACGGAAAGGGACGGTCTTCTGGTGAATCCATGGTTATTCAGATGAAAAATATCGTGTCTAATCCAAGGTCTGCGGCTTGTATCCTTTCACTATTCCTCGCTGTCTCGAACTTTGCCCAGACCGTCGAAAAATCTGTCCAGTGGACGCCTCCGACTCCTAGGCTAAAAGCAAGCCGCGTTTTCTCGCCAAAACCGATAGCTGGACACAACATATTTAAGGGCGAGGCTGACAAATGGTTGGCAGATGCGATCCTAAAACTTGAGGTTGAAAAACTTGACGTGATCGAGAATAAAGCGATCACCGATTATGTAAATCAGGTTGGTCGAAATCTCGGTTTGTACTCAAAGGGACCTAAAAAGGAATTCGAGTTTATCGTTCTCGAAGACGAAGACGCTGATGCATTCAACCTCGGCGGCGGCAGGATCTACATCACTCTCGGCATGCTGCGAGAGGTGGCAAACGAAGATGAACTGGCCGGCGTCCTCGCACATGAGATCGGTCACGATGTCTTTCAACACGCTGCCAAAGCCGTCACGCGTCAGATGTTTTGGTTGACCGGAACGCCAAAAATAAATTCCGCAGCCGACGCCGAAAAAGCGTTGGAGGCACTTAATGAAAAATTGCACAACACGCCAATCGCGGTTGCAAGCGAAGTTATGCTGGGGTTTGCAAGATTTGCCGAGCTCGAGGCTGACCGAGCCGCATTTTATAACCTCCACAAAGCTGGATACAATCCGCGCTTTTTTAGAA